>CAXMNO010000031.1:0-7146 GCA_964194655.1 uncultured Acidimicrobiia bacterium | reverse complement strand
ACTCGCCCAAGGTGGGCACTAGAATCTCGCTCGCCATATCGTTCTAAATCCTGATCGCTTCCATCATCCAGGAACCAGCAGCCCACCAATGGGCGGTGGCTGCCTTTGAATTTCTTTAAAACCTATTCACCAGCCGCACGCTTTTTGGATTTCATCGCCTCTTCCGCGGCAATGCGCGTTTGAATTCGACTCATAGCCTTCTTACCAATTGTGAATGCATCGTCGATCAGTGCCTGTTGTTCCGCCGCATGCCGGGAAAATTGGCCCGTTGCAGGTGAGCCCGCCGACTTCCGGCCAGCAAAGCGCGGACGGAAACTTTTGAACCCAAGCTCTTCAGCGACCTCTTCAATAAAGGTTGAGGCAAAGGGCCAGGCACCCATATTGCGTGGCTCTTCCTGGCACCAGACGACATCACAGTGCTTATAGGGCTCCATCAATTCCGCGAGCGCATCGTGTGGGAAGGGATAGATCTGCTCAAGGCGAAGGAAATGCACGTTCTTGATCCCGCGCTTTTCCCTTTCATCCAACAAATCGTAGTAGATCTTGCCGCTGCAAAGCACCAACTGCTTAGCCTCGCTCGGTTTCGAGGGCACTTCATCATCGTAGAGCACGCGGTGGAAAGTGCTATTAGGGCCGAACATATCAAGCTTCGAAACGCACCTCTTATGCCGGAGCAAAGACTTCGGCGTCATGATGATCAAGGGTTTGCGGAATTCGCGATGGAGCTGGCGGCGCAGCACATGGAAATAGTTCGCAGGCGTCGTGCAGTTACAGACTTGAATGTTGTCCTCTGCACAAAGCTGCAAAAAGCGCTCAAGGCGTGCTGATGAATGCTCCGGCCCTTGGCCCTCGTACCCGTGGGGCAAAAGCATCACCAAGCCACACATCCGAAGCCACTTGTATTCGCCCGACGTGATAAATTGGTCGATGATGATTTGGGCACCATTCACGAAGTCACCGAACTGTGCTTCCCAAAGAACCAGTGCATTGGGCTCCGCCAAGGAAAAGCCGTACTCGAAGCCCAAGACCGCCGCCTCGCTAAGTGGAGAATCGATAACCTCGATCTTCTCCTGCTTTTCACGGATATGATTGAGTGGCCAATAATGTCGCTCGTCCTTTTGATCGACCCAACAGGCGTGACGCTGCGAGAAAGTGCCGCGATTGCAATCCTGGCCGGACAATCGCACTGGGTTACCCTCTGTGAGAAGTGTTCCGAACGCCAAGGCCTCGGCCGTTGACCAGTCGATCCCCTCGCCCTTCTCGAACGCCTTTGCTTTGACGTTGAGTTGACGTTGGATCTTGCGGTTGATGTTAAGATCTTCAGGCACATACGTTAAAGCGGCACCCACTTCGCGTAGTGTCTCGAACGGCACCTCAGTAACGCCGCGCCGTGCGTCATAGCCTTTAACTTGCGCTAATCCGGACCAAACTCCCTCAAGCCAATCGGCTTTATTGACCTTATAGGCGTTGGCTGCCTCAAAATCCGCCTCAAGCCGGTCATTCCATTGCTTTTGCGAACTTTCGACCTCGCTTGCCGTGAGGACATTTTGTTTCGTCAAAGCCTCCGCATAGAGCGTGCGCACCGTCGGATGCCCTGCAATCTTGCCGTACATCAAGGGTTGGGTAAAAGCTGGCTCGTCGCCTTCGTTATGACCGAAGCGGCGATAGCAGAACATGTCGATCACGACATCCTTGTTGAAGGTTTGACGGAATTCCACTGCGATCCGTGCCACATGAACCACGGCTTCAGGGTCATCGCCGTTCACATGGAAAATCGGCGCTTGGATGATCTTCGCCACGTCCGAGCAATAAGGGCCGGAGCGTGAATTGACCGGGTTCGTGGTAAAGCCGATCTGATTGTTGACGACGAAATGTATCGTTCCGCCGATCCGATACCCTTTCAATTCCGAAAGGTCCAAGGTTTCAGGCACGAGGCCTTGGCCTGCAAAGGCGGCATCACCGTGCATCAAAAGTGCCATGACCTCTTGGCGGGCATTATCGCCGCGCTGGTCTTGCTTTGCGCGACATTTGCCAACCACGACAGGGTTTACGGCCTCAAGGTGTGATGGGTTGGCGGTCAAGGAAAGATGGACCACATTGTCGTCAAATTCACGATCTGAAGATGTCCCCAGGTGATACTTCACATCGCCCGAGCCACCAACGTCTTCTGGATGCGCTGCACCACCTTGGAATTCTGAAAAAATCGCGGTGGTGGGCTTACCCATGAAGTTTGCGAGCACGTTCAAGCGCCCACGGTGCGGCATGCCGACGACAACTTCCTTCAAGCCCAGTTTAGCACCGCGCTTTAGAATCTGTTCCAAGGCGGGGATCGTAGCCTCACCACCGTCCAGGCCGAAACGCTTGGTACCGGTGTACTTTTTATTCAAGAAGTTTTCGAAGCTCTCGGCGGCAGTCAAACGCTCCAGAATGGCGCGCTTGCCGTTTGCCGTGAATTCCGTGCGGTTCTCGACGCGCTCGATTCTCTCCTGGATCCAGGCTTTTTGGTCGGGCTCTTGGATATGCATGAATTCGACACCGATCGAGCCACAGTATGTCTCCCGGCAAATCTTGATGATTTCGCGAAGGCTCGCTGTTTCGCGCCCAAGGACCATGTTGATAAAAATCGGACGGTCCATGTCCTTTTCTTCAAACCCATAGCTTTTGGGGTCGAGTTCCGGGTGCGGCTCAATCTTCTTTAGGCCAAGTGGGTCAAGGTTCGCCTCCAAATGGCCGCGCACGCGATAAGCGCGGATTAGCATCAAGGAGCGGATGGAATCGAGCGTTTGCGCACGGGCATCGCCCGATAGAGCCGCAGGCGCCGCGGTTGGTGCTGTCGCGCCAGCTCCGCCGTTCAATCCGGCCAAAAGATCGCTTGCCTCGCTATCCAAGTCGGAAAAAAAACGCGCCCATTCCGGATCAAGGGAAGAGGGCGCGGTTTGGTAGGTGCTATAGAGGGCTGCAAGTGCCGCCGCATTCGCACTCGAGAGTAATGTGTCTTGATTGCTCATTTCCTGATCACGGTCCGGGCGGAAATTTCCGTCCAGACCGTCCTTTCGATCACCGGGAAACCTAACCGTTCATCGCTTGAAGCATCGCATCGCCAAGTCCAGCCGGCGAGTCGGCAACAACGAACCCTGCGGACTTCAAAGCCTCGATCTTGTCATCTGCACCACCCATACCGCCAGAGATGATCGCCCCCGCATGGCCCATACGCCGCCCCGGTGGGGCCGTGCGACCGGCAATGAAGCTGCAAATCGGTTTCTTTTTGTTCGAACGTTTGAAGAAATCGGCGGCTTCCTCTTCCGCGCTTCCCCCGATTTCGCCGATCATGATGATCCCCTCGGTCTCGGGGTCGGCCAAAAACATTTCCAAACAATCAATGAAGTCGGTTCCGTTTATGGGATCACCGCCGATACCAATACAGGTGGTTTGGCCCAAGCCAGCCGCCGTTGTTTGCGCGACCGCCTCATAGGTCAAAGTGCCCGAGCGCGAGACTACGCCGATCTTGCCACGCTGATGAATGTGCCCTGGCATAATTCCGATCTTACATTCATCCGGCGTGATTACACCCGGACAATTGGGACCGACGAGCCGCGTTCTTGAATCCACGAGAGCCCGCTTGACCCGCAACATATCCAGGACGGGAATACCTTCGGTAATGCAGACGGCCAGCTCTATTTCAGCGTCGATCGCTTCCAAAATCGCATCCGCCGCAAAGGGTGGTGGCACATATATCGCTGTCGCTGTGGCCCCGGTCGCCGACACAGCCTCAGCCAGAGTATCGAAAACTGGAAGGTCGAGGTGGGTTGCCCCACCCTTACCCGGTGTCACACCGCCAACCATGTTGGTGCCATAAGCGATTGCTTGCTCGGAATGGAAGGTGCCTTGCGCGCCTGTGAAGCCCTGGCAAACGACTTTCGTATTTTTATCGACCAATACAGCCATTATGCCGCCTCCTTCACCGCTGCAACTACCTTTTGAGCAGCATCGGCCAAATCATCCGCCGAGGTGATGGCAAGGCCCGAATCAGCCAGGATTTTCTTACCGAGATCGACATTCGTGCCCTCAAGGCGCACCACCAAGGGCACGCTCAAGGAGACTTCCTTCGCAGCGGCAACCACACCTTCGGCAATGACATCACAGCGCATGATACCGCCGAAGATATTCACCAAAATGCCCTTCACGTTAGGATCTGAGAGAATGATCTTAAAGGCAATTGTCACCCGTTCCTTCGTAGCCCCGCCGCCAACGTCGAGGAAGTTTGCGGGATCCCCACCATAGAGCTTGATGATATCCATGGTGGACATAGCAAGACCCGCGCCATTCACCATGCAGCCGATCTCACCATCAAGCTTGATATAGTTCAGCTCGTGGCGGCTGGCTTCCAGTTCCATGGGGTCTTCTTCGCTTTCATCGCGCATCGCGGCCACGTCCTTGTGCCGGTAAAGCGCGTTATCATCGAAGTTCATTTTCGCATCGAGCGCGATAACCTCGCCGCCGCCTGTGATGACAAGCGGGTTCACCTCGACCATCGAGGCATCGAGTGCGTTGAAACACTCATACATCGCCTTCATGAATTTGACTGCGGAGGAAACCTCCTTGCCTTCCAGCCCAAGACCGTAAGCGAGCTTGCGGCCATGGAAGGGCTGAAATCCAACGGCTGGATCAATCGCGAGCTTCAAGATCTTTTCAGGCGTGCGCTCGGCCACCTCTTCAATTTCCATCCCGCCTTCGGTTGATGCCATGAGGGTAATGCGGCTTGTCGACCGATCGATGAGGAAGCTCAAATAAAGTTCACGCGCGATATCGCAGCCATCTTCGATATAGATGCGCTTAACTTCCTTGCCAGCCTCGCCTGTCTGTTTGGTTACCAGGACATGACCCAGCATCTTGCGGGCATTTTCCTTAACCTCGTCGAGCGACTTGCAAAGCCGCACACCGCCCGCTCCTTCAGGATCGTCCTTGAACCGTCCAGCGCCACGACCGCCTGCGTGAATTTGGGACTTTACGACCCAGATTGGCCCACCCAGCTCACGCGCGGCGTTTTCAGCCTCCTCCGGTGTGAAGGCGACGCTGCCCTTGGGAACAGCTACTCCATAGTCCTTTAGCAGACCCTTGGCCTGATATTCGTGAATGTTCATGCTCTCGATTTGCCCCTTAGAAGGTTCTCCACGTAGCTCATCCTAGTGACCGGACGTGTCATCTCATCTTTTACAAGATGGGTGTGCCCTACCTCCGCGTTTCTAAGATTTTGCCAATAGCGTCCACCTGCGACATCGATGCCCTTAGGCCATGATCTCTATTGTGCAATTAGATTAACACCCTGGCGGACCTGCGCAACAGGTGAGGTGTGAAATTCACGGACCAGTGTTCTATGACGCATTAAAGCAAAAAGGGGCACTCGAAAGCACCCCTCTTTTGCCCGATACCTATCGGTCAAAGCGAAAATCCAATCCAGTTTAACTTTCCTCGGCCGCTTTCTTTTGAATTTCCTTACAAGCCCCGATGAGATCTTCAACGGCTGCAACAGAACTGGCCAACATCTTCTGTTCGTCCGCGTTCAAGCTCAATTCCACGATCCGCTCGATCCCATTCTCGCCGATGATCGCCGGAACACCGAGGTAGAGGCCGCTTATGCCATACTCGCCATTGAGATAAGCCGCACAGGGAAGCAGGCGTTTCTTATCCTTCAAATAAGATTCTGCCATCGCGATCGCCGAGGAGGCAGGCGCATAAAAGGCCGAACCCGTCTTCAGTAAACCAACGATTTCAGCGCCACCGGCGCGCGTGCGCTGCACGATTTCCTCAACACGCTCATCACTGATCCAGCCCATTTTCACCAGTTCCGGTAAAGCGATGCCGGCGACCGTCGAATGACGCACCATTGGCACCATGGTGTCGCCATGTCCACCCAATACGAAGGCGGAAACATCTTCGACCGAGACATTCATCTCATCGGCCAGGAAGTGACGGAAGCGGGCGGAATCGAGAACGCCCGCCATGCCCACGACCTTATTCGCGGGAAGCCCGCATTCCTGCTGCAACAGCCAAACCATGGCATCGAGTGGGTTCGTGATACAGATCACAAAGGCATCAGGCGCGTAGCGTTTAATGCCCTCGCCGACCGCCTTCATCACCTTCGCGTTGACGCCCAAAAGATCGTCCCGACTCATCCCGGGACGACGTGGGACGCCTGCCGTCACGATCACGACATCGGCGCCCTCAATGGCCTCATAGCTGCTGGAGCCCGCGAATTTGGCGTCATAACCCTCGACAGGCCCTGACTGGGCTATGTCCAACGCCTTACCCTGCGGCACGCCATCGACGATATCGAAAAGCACGATGTCGCCCAATTCTTTCATACCGGCCAAAAGGGCCAAGGTGCCGCCGATATTACCGGCACCGATCAATGCGATTTTATTACGAGCCATGATGTCTTGGACCTCCTAATCTCTTTCCGGCCAATCTCTCTTTGGTCTGACAGGCGGACTGAAGGGAGAGGGTCGTGACGCAAGAGGCTCTCATTAAGCCTCTACGTTTGGTGCCAGCCCCAATTAAAAGCCCGCGAATAAGCTGGTGACGTTTAAAGAAGCTCGTAGCGCGATTCCGCCCGAAGAACAAGGTAAGGCGGCTTCTTTAAAGCGCTCTCGGCCCTATTTTCCTTATTTCATCACCCCATTACGTAAGCAGTAGCGGGACGGAAAGATAAACACCGAACTCCTTTCCGATATCACAGCTCACCCGGGCGTGGACGCGGCCCTGGCGATCTAGAAATCTTTGCTTGTCCCCGACTGGAAAAATACCTTCGTGCCAAATACTTGGATGGATGTAGAGCCCCTTCGTGCCATCACACCAAAATGCAATAATCTTTTCCGGTGTTAGGTCGTCACCTGGCAAGGCCACTGGCACGACAAAGGGCGTCTTATCCAATGGATAGAACAGCTGCCCGCCATCGGGGTGGTCGTTCATGTGCCACAGCAACACCTGATCCCTGGGAACAGTCACTTGCCCGGATGAAGCCCTTTGCGGGTCGGTCGACCATCCAAGAACATAGTGGCCGCCGACGGCGTCGTTCGATCCCATGAGGATATCGCCTGTCCATTCGCCGTGGAAAATGCCTTCTATCCAGCCAGCCTCATCGCCCGT
>CAXMNO010000030.1:0-4176 GCA_964194655.1 uncultured Acidimicrobiia bacterium | reverse complement strand
TCATGACTGATACTAGTTCCTTTGAGGGCGGCTGCCTTTGTGGTGGCATTCGCTACAGCGTCGATGCTGAGCCGACTTTTCCGCATCTTTGTTCCTGCACAATGTGCCGGCGATGGAGTGGCGCGCCTACGGTGGTCTGGGTAGAATTCCCGCTCGAAGCCTTTAAGTGGACCGGCACGCTCGGGGACCCTCAGTTCTTTCAATCTTCTGAAAAAACGACGCGCGGCAATTGCCCGAAGTGCGGAAGCTCGATTTGCGCTCTTAATGAAGGGTATGACAAGATTTCCCTCGTCATTGGCAGCCTGGATCAACCCGACCTGATAGTTCCAGACGTTCAGCACAGCTATAGCTCAAGTAAGCCCAAGTGGTGGCGTGGCGAACTGCTGGAGACTTAGAGCACTTTCAATGATCCCTCGATCATCAAAATCGCTTTAAGCTATTATGGTTACGCACTTTCCGGGCGCAAAACCGCACACACTTTTGCTGAAAGTGCGCTAGAATTCCGCATCCTAAAATTTGGGCGTGGCAACCTGCCATCGGCGCCCCTATCATCCAGCCCCCTGTATAAGATAAAAACCAAGATTTGCTTCAGGAGTGTATTTTCGATGTTCACGACCAGGCCCGAGATCAAGGGAACGTTTGGTGTTGTTGGCTCGACCCACTGGCTGGCCAGCGCTGCTGGCATGGCGATCCTGGAAAAGGGCGGCAATGCCTTTGACGCCGCCGTAGCCGCTGGCTTCGCGCTCCAGGTCGTGGAGCCGCATCTAAATGGGCCTGGGGGCGAGGTACCGGTCCTCTTTCTCGATCAAAAATCAGACGAAGTGCGCGCCCTTTGTGGTCAAGGTACAGCGCCTGCACGCGCAACGCTCAGCCACTATAAAGGCCTGGGTTTAGAGCTCATTCCTGGTAGCGGGCTGCTCGCCACGGTGATCCCTGGCGCATTCGATGCCTGGATGCTTTTGCTGCGCGATTACGGCACCATGAAGCCACGTGATGTTTTGGAGCATGCGCTCGCCTACGCAACAAGTGGCTACGCGCTGGTGCAAAACATCTGCGATACCATTGGCCGCGTGGAGGAGCTCTTTCGCAAGGAATGGCCAACCTCGGCCGCACTTTATTTGCCGAATGGAAGTATTCCCGAGGCCGGAACGCTTTTCCGCAACCCGCAGCTCGCCCAGACCTATGAGCGGATTATCGCCGAGGGCGAAGCTGCTGGCAGCGACCGTGAAGCCCAGATCGAAGCTTGCCGCAAGGCCTGGTCCGAAGGCTTCATTGCCGAGGAAATCGATAGCTTCTTCCGCCAGCAAGAGCTGATGGATTCCTCTGGCCGCCGCCATGCCGGACTTTTGACCGGCGAAGACATGGCAGGCTGGCAAGCGCATTACGAGTGGCCGCTCATGCACGAATATGAAGGCTGGAGCGTTTATAAAACCGGTCCCTGGAGCCAGGGGCCAAGCTTCCTGCAGCAGCTGGCTTTGCTCGAAGGATTTGACTTGGCCGCGATGGATACGCTCAGCCCCGAGTTTGTCCACACCGTGACCGAAAGCGCGAAGCTGGCCTTTGCCGATCGGGAGGCCTTCTATGGCGACCCCGATTTCATCGATGTCCCGATGGAGAGGCTCCTTTCCCCCGAATACAACGCCGAGCGTCGCGCGCTTATCGGTAAAGCTGCATCACTGGAGCTTCGCCCCGGTGTCATCCCTGGCTTTGGCGGCGAAATTCAAATCGGTAAGGGCGGGACCCTTCCCGCTGGCGATGCGCTTGGCGGTGGCGAGCCGACGGTGCAAGGCACCGGCGAGACCAAGGGTGATACCTGCCATGTCGATGTGATCGATCGCTGGGGGAACATGGTTTCCGCCACGCCGTCAGGGGGTTGGCTGCAATCCTCGCCAAATATCCCAAGTCTCGGTTTTTGTTTGAATTCGCGCGCCCAGATGTTCTGGCTGGAAGAAGGTTTGCCAGCAACAATTGCGCCTGGCAAGCGGCCACGCACGACGCTTTCCACGAACCTGGCCCGGCGCGATCAGGACCAGGGCATGGTCTTTGGTACGCCTGGTGGGGATTATCAAGATCAATGGAGCTTGACCTTCTTCCTGCGCCACATTCACCACGGGCTCAATCTGCAAGAAGCAATCGACGCGCCGATGTTCCAAACCGACCATATGCCGTCCAGCTTCTGGCCGCGCCAAGCAGATCTGGGCTCACTCGCACTCGAAGGCCGCTTTTCCAAGGAAACCATCGAGGATCTGCGGGCACGCGGCCACAAGCTAGAGGTGGCGGATGATTGGTCGCTGGGGCGGCTTTCCGCAGCGCGCAAGGACGGTGATCTCTTGCGTGCGGGCGCAAATGCACGTCTTATGCAAGGCTACGCTGTTGGCCGTTAGATAGCCTCGCACTTGCGGGGCTTTATACGCAGGATCCCACCGGCATGAAGAAAGCCGTGCTTTCGCTTGTTCCTGGAAGCTATTGGAACGCGCGGGTATGGCGGATCGCGGTTCCGATCATCCTTGCCAATGTGACTGTTCCCTTACCAGGGATCGTCGATACGGCGGTCATGGGCCAATTGCCCGATCCAGCCTATATCGGTGCGGTCGCAATCGGTGCCGTCATCTTCAGTTTCGTTGTCTGGGGGCTCGGCTTTTTGCGCATGTCGACCTCCGGCTTTACAGCCCAAGCTTTCGGCGCGGGCGAGCGGGTGGAGATCAGGTCGGCTCTCTTCCGCCCTGTGATCCTAGCCTTACTTCTGGGCGGGCTCGTGGTCCTTTTTCAAGCACAGCTGGGCGCACTCGCCTTTTGGGCGATGGCTGGGAGTGCCGAGGTCGAGAGCCTTGCCAGCGTCTACTTCAATATCCGGATATGGGCTTCGCCCGCAACGCTGCTGAATATCGTATTCATTGGCTGGCTGCTGGGTCTACAGCGCGCCGGGCTGACCATGGTGCTTCAGATCCTGCTGAATAGCGTTAATGTCGCGCTCGATTTGCTTTTTGTCTTAGGTCTCGGCTGGGGTGTCGAGGGGGTCGCGCTCGCAACCGTGTTAGCGGAAATTGTTACGTTGCTCGCTGGCATCATTCTCATTGTCCGCGTCTTGAAGAAAGAAGCGACCCCACGCGCCGGGCGCCCGTATTTCGATTGGCCGCGCATCCTCGATCCCGAAAAGTTGGTGCGAATGCTTCGGGTCAATTTTGATATCTTCCTTAGGACTTTCTGCCTGCTTTTCGCATTTGCCATTTTCACCTCGGAAGGTGGCCGTATGGGGGATTTGACGCTGGCCGCAAATGCCGTATTGCTGCAGTTCTTTGCCTTTTCCGCCTTCGCGCTCGATGGTTTTGCGCATGCTGCGGAAGTTCTGGTCGGTGCGGAGCTTGGCGCAAAAAATCGTGGAAACTTTCGCGCTGCCGTCAAGGCAACCGCCTTTTGGGCCAATATTCTGGCCGGTGCGATAACGCTGATCTACTTCCTTTTTGGCCGCGACATCATCGCTCTCCTCTCGACAAGCGAGGATGTGAGAACAACGGCGGGAAGCTTCTTGTTCTGGGCGGCGATGCAGCCTCTCCTGGGTGTTTGGGCCTTTCTCTTCGATGGAATTTTCATCGGCACCACGCGCTCAGCAGCGCTTCGCAACGCGATGTTGGTCTCAATCGCGCTCTACCTAGCAGCACTTTGGCTACTCGTCCCACTTCTAGGAAATCACGGCCTTTGGCTCGCCATGAGCCTTTTCATGGTTTTTCGCAGTGTCACACTTGCGGCCTGCTACCCTGCTTTGGAACGCAGCATAGAACGCTAAGGAAAAAAGGTTTCATTCGACCAACAACACCGCATCTTCTGGCCGCCAGGAACACCAGACCTCTTCACCGCTTCTGATCGCTTGCTCTGTCCGGCGCTGGGAGTTCTGGAAATTTGCGGAAATCGAACGTCCCTGATCATCGGTGACATAGACGTGGGAGACATCGCCATAATAGGCAACTTCCCCCACCTGTCCCTTGAGGCCGACAAAGCCCTCAGCAGGTGGCTGGTCATCGAGGCGCACTTTTTCCGGCCTAACAGCCATGCCAACGCTACCCCGCGCCTCGCCACCGGCAACCGATAAAAGTGGCACGGACCCAAGCCCCGCAATATCAACCAGCACCCGCTCGCCCTGGGTCCCCATGACCTCACCTTCGAACAAGTTCATCTTTC
>CAXMNO010000029.1:0-3902 GCA_964194655.1 uncultured Acidimicrobiia bacterium | reverse complement strand
GCGAAAAATTTCGACCTGCGATAAGGCAATGCCGCCGGTAATCTGTTGCAGATATTCCCCGAAAGCTGCTTGAAGCATAAGGGCTTCCAGCTCGCCAAAGGTGCCTTCGTTCTCCAGCCGCTCCGCCCAGGCAAGCATTTGTTCCAAGGCGGCTATATATGTCGCAAGCCAGGCGAAGCCGTGGAAGGAAAACTGCTCTATCTCAAGAAGTTCATTCTCGATGCGCCCGTTAGGTGCCACGCGTTCGCTAAGCCGGTCCTTTGCGGAAGCTTTAAAGGATGAGGCCGTTTGCAACGCCTCGCGGCAGTCTTGCAAGAGACCAGAAAGAATCAAACTGCCGCCGTCCTTTTCAACCGTGGCCGCCTCAGCCATAGCGCCTATCCCTCACGTGCGTCGTCCAGTGTACGCATGCCGGGCCTCTTGGCAGAGACCAAAACAGCCATATTGCCGGGTTTGTGCTGATTGTTCATCATCTTCATATGCGCACGAGGAATATCGTGCCAGGAGAAAACCTCCGACATGCTGGGGTCGATGCGCCGCTCGACCATCAGGTTATTGGCCTGGGATGCCTGCTGCAAATTCGCGAAGTGGCTGCCCTGAATGCGCTTTTGACGCATCCATACGAAACGTGCATCCATCGTGAGGTTATATCCGGTCGTGCCCGCGCAAAAGACCACCATGCCACCGCGCTTCACCACAAAGCAGGAAACGGGAAAGGTCGCCTCGCCCGGGTGTTCAAACACGAAATCGACGTCGTTGCCCTTGCCGGTCACTTCCCAACTCGCCTTCCCGACTTTACGGCACTGCTTCATATAGTCGTTGAATTCGGGTCCGCCCACCGGGGGTAATTGGCCCCAGCAGTTGAAGTCTTTCCTGTTGATGACCCCTTTTGCACCCAGTGAAAGCACGAAGTCGCGCTTTTCCTCATCCGAGATCACACCGATTGCATTGGCGCCCGCAGTAGAGATCAATTGGATTGCCATGGAGCCAAGCCCGCCTGAGGCACCCCAAACCAGGACGTTATGGCCGGGGCGCAAGATATGCGGGCGATGGCCGAAGAGCATGCGGTAGGCGGTCGCAAGTGTCAGGACGTAGCAACCACTCTCCTCCCAGGTCAGGTGGCGGGGGCGGAGCATAATCTGCTGGGTTTGAACCTTTGTGAACTGGGCAAAAGAGCCGTCGGGCGTTTCATAGCCCCAGATGCGCTGGCTGGGGGAAAACATGGGGTCGCCGCCGTTGCATTCCTCGTCATCGCCGTCATCTTGGTTGCAGTGCACAACGACTTCATCGCCGACCTTCCAGCGTTTGACCTTGGAGCCAACCGCCCAAACGATGCCAGAGCAGTCGGAACCTGCAATGTGGTAGTCGGCTTTATGAACATCAAAGGTGGAAACCGGTTTGCCAAGCGCAGCCCAGACGCCGTTGTAATTGACGCCTGCGGCCATCACTAGAACCAGGACCTCATTGCTGTCTAATATTGGGACGTCGACCACCTCGACCTGCATGGCTTCATCAGGCGTCCCTTGGCGTTCGCGGCGAATCGCCCAGGCGTACATCTGCTTTGGAATATGACCCATGGGGGGGATTTCACCGACCTCATAAAGATCTTTCATGTCACGCCCGCCTTCTTGTTCAACGACCTCGACCGTCCCACCCATCTCCAAGAAACCCCTTATTCTATCCAGTTTCGTTTGCTTTAGCGGCGATGCTATTCGCTAGAATGTCGCTGCACTATCGCTTTGCCCAAGCACCTGTTAATTTGACTCATAGATCTTCATTCAATTTATTGCAACGCACAAAATTATAGATATGATACGGAAGTTGTTAATTTTTAGAAATATTATTTCTTTTTGGACGTTTATTAGTAATTAAATACTGTAAGAAAGCCGAAAAAGGGACGTGTTTGATGGAAAGTGAGCAGGTGCAAAAAGATTCTGAAGACCGCGGGCCGGATCGCCCCTGGCTCTTTAGAACCTATGCCGGGCATTCAACGGCAAAGGCATCTAACGCACTTTACTGCAAGAACCTGAAACGTGGGCAAACTGGCCTTTCCATCGCTTTCGATCTGCCAACGCAGACAGGATATGACTCCGATCATGACCTAGCGCGTGGCGAGGTCGGCAAGGTCGGTGTGCCGATTTCTCACCTGGGCGATATGCGTGAGCTGCTGGAAGGAATTCCGCTGGAACGCATGAATACCTCCATGACAATCAACGCGCCTGCGGCTTGGCTGCTTGCACTTTATATCGCGTTGGCTGATGAACGGGGCGTGGCGCGCAGCGCGCTTTCCGGCACGGTGCAGAACGATATCATCAAAGAATACCTCTCGCGCGGAACATACATCTTTCCACCTGAACCTTCTCTTCGTCTTATCAGCGATGTGGTGACTTTTGCTGTCAGGGAAGTGCCGAAGTGGAACCCGACAAACGTCTGCTCCTACCACCTGCAAGAGGCAGGGGCGACACCTGTGCAAGAGCTGGCCTTCGCACTTGCAACAGCGATCGCGGTTTTGGACCGGGTGAAGGAATCGGGCCAGGTGCCGGATGCCGAGTTTGCCAGGGTCGTCGGACGCATCTCTTTCTTTGTAAATGCTGGTTTGAAATTCATCACCGAGCTTTGCAAAATGCGCGCCTTCACAGAGCTTTGGGATGAAATTTGCCAGGAGCGTTATGGCGTCCAAGAAGAGAAATACCGGCGCTTTCGCTACGGTGTGCAGGTGAACTCCCTTGGGCTGACCGAGCAGCAGCCGGAGAACAACGTCTACCGCATCCTCTTGGAGATGCTGGCGGTGACGCTTTCCAAGAATGCGCGCGCCCGCGCAGTCCAGCTCCCCGCGTGGAACGAAGCCCTTGGATTACCCCGGCCCTGGGACCAGCAATGGTCTTTGCGTCTGCAGCAGATCGTCGCCTATGAAACCGATCTTTTGGAATATGGCGACATCTTCGATGGCTCGACGGAGATCGAGGCCAAGGTCGAGGCCCTGAAGGCCGAGGCACGTGAAGAGCTCGCCAATATCGATGCCATGGGCGGAGCAATTCGTGCTGTCGAGAGCGCATATATGAAAGAGCGTCTCGTGGAGAGTGCTGCAAAGAGGTTCCAGGCAATCGAATCGGGCGAACAAATCGTTGTCGGTGTAAATGCCTATCAAGAGAGTGAACCTTCGCCTCTTTTAGGCGATGGTGATGGCGGTTTCTTTTCGCCGGATAGAGAGGCAGAATCCTACCAAATCGAACAACTGGCCGCATGGCGTGCTGGCAGAGACGCTAAGGCGGCAGAGGCTGCGCTCACCGCGCTCAAAGCAGCCGCACGCGATGGGACAAACGTTATGGAACCTTCGATCATTTGCGCTCATGCGGGCGTGACGACGGGGGAATGGGGGGCTGCCTTGCGCGAGGTCTTTGGCGAGTACCGCGCACCCACAGGCGTTGGGCGGGCAGCAGCAATAAAAGCAAGCGACGTCGAGCGCTTAGAGGCGGTTCGCTCTGCGGTGGGCGCCCTTTCCGAGCGGTTCGGACGGCGCTTGAAGTTCCTGGTCGGTAAGCCGGGTCTCGATGGTCATTCCAATGGCGCGGAGCAGATCGCAGTCAGGGCTCGAGATGCGGGTTTCGAGGTGGTCTATCAAGGCATTCGCCTAACAGCCGCTGAGATCGTCAATGCGGCTTTGGAAGAGGGCGTGCACGTTGTCGGCCTCTCAATACTATCCGGATCGCATGTGGCCTTGGTGCGCGAGATTATGGAACTGATGACAGCAGAAGGTCTTAGCGACGTCCCCGTCGTCGTGGGTGGCATCATTCCGCCTGAAGACGCGGAAATCCTAAAATCCGCCGGGGTGGCTGCAGTCTATACACCCAAGGATTATGACCTAACAGGCATCTTGGCCGATATCGTCGAGATTATCGAAC
>CAXMNO010000028.1:0-9968 GCA_964194655.1 uncultured Acidimicrobiia bacterium | reverse complement strand
CGTGGCGACTTGCTCGCCCTCGATGGGACTTGCGAAGAATTCCACCAAAATATTGTCGCCATAGAGGACGAAGCTTAGCGAAACGATGAAAACCAGGAGAATATCGCTAGCCGGAATTTGCCCGAGGCCCTGTTTGGGAGGAGGGGGCTGAACATATGAGGTGGGAAGCTGGCTCATATCTCTTCGCGCCCTAGTCCTCTATCGCCGCTCACAGGAGTTCCAGGCCCTTCGCCAATGCAGCGCCTCTAACCTCCTCGCGGCCGCCTGAAAAGATATAGTGCTCGTCATGCGTCGGTCTGCCTTTCCGCGCAATGGCCAGATGAACCAGGCCAACGGGCTTTGTTGCTGTTGCGCCCCCTGGCCCTGCGATGCCCGTAACAGATACAGCTACATCTGCTAGGGATTGTTCAAGCGCGCCTTCAGCCATGGCGCGTGCAACCTCGGAACTGACAGCGCCGCGTTCCTCTATTAGCGCGGAGGGGACACCCAAAAGCTCGCTTTTGGCCTCATCGGAATATGTTATAAAGCCGCGCTCAACAACATCGGATGACCCCGCTATCGCAGTTAAATTCGCGGCAATGAGACCGCCCGTGCAGGATTCGGCAGTCGCAATGCGCAGACCTTTTGCGCGGTAGGCCGCCAAGAGCTGTTCCAAAAGAGCAACTTCAAGCTTTTCCATCATAAACCCTCAAGCAGCAAAGCCTAACCATGCCAAAGCCCAGAAAAGCAGCAGCAACGAGGCAGCCGCATACATGCCTGCGACGATATCATCCACCATTATACCCAATCCGCCTTTTAAGCGACGGTCAAGAAAACCTACCGGCCAAGGTTTCCAAATATCGAAAAGCCGAAAGAACACAAAGCCCATAACAAACGTCTCTAGCGACGGCTCTAAGGTGCTTAGCGTACCCACAGGTAACAGGCTTAGCCACTGGCCCGCGACTTCATCGATTACAACCTCGCCTGGATCGTCTCGATCCAGAGCGTCGGCGTAGCGCTGAGATGCCCAAATCCCTATAAAGAACACAAAAATACAGGCGCCTAAAAGTAACGCCGACCCACCTATCGCAAGCAAAGGCCAAGCACAGATGAGCGCAGCAAGCGACCCCCATGTACCCGGCGCCTTTGGCAAAAGCCCAGATCCGAACCATGTCGCCAATAGCGTGACGGGATGGAAGAAGGGAAGGGCTGGCCGCTTCACCAGCACGGTTAAACCTCATCGGCCGATGGCAGTTCCAGTGCAGCATTCGCCTCCGCCGCGATACCTTCGCTTCGTCCGGTAAATCCTAGCTTTTCCGTCGTAGTCGCCTTCACCGAGACGCGAGAAAGAGCAATGCCCAAAATATCAGCGACCGTTTGGCGCATGGCCTCGCGGTGTGGGCCGATTTTCGGTGCCTCGCAGATCAATGTCAGATCAACATTGAGAATCCTGCCGCCTTTTTGCCGTACCAGATCTGCGGCATGCTCCAAAAATCGCGCTGAAGCAGCGCCTTTCCACTTGGGATCACTCGGTGGGAAATGTTGGCCGATATCACCAGCACCAAGCGCGCCCAAAATGGCATCGGTAAGGGCATGCAGGGCGACATCCGCGTCGGAATGTCCAATCAGCGCTGCATGGCTCTCTATCTCGAGCCCGCAAAGCGTAATCCGATCGCCTGGGCCAAAGCGATGAACGTCGAACCCGTTACCTACCCGTACCTCCGACGCTGGGGACTTGAGACGAAGCCAATTCTCTGCGATTTCCAAGTCTTCACTGCTTGTCACTTTCAAATTTCCCTCTTCGCCATCGACCAAGCGAACTTGATGGCCCGCCAAGCGCACAACAACGGCATCATCACTTTGTGCTGCCGTTGGATCGGTTTCCAACGATTGCCGGTGCGCCTCTCGGATAACATCGAACTTGAAGGCCTGTGGTGTTTGGGCGCGCCATAGTCCTTCGCGCGGCATTTCCCCGGTGACAAGATCTTCATTACCGATTTTTAGGCTATCGACGATGCGAAGGGCGGGCAGTGCACCTGGGCACTCCTCCAAAGCCCGCATCAGGCGCGAAATCAGAGCTCGCGTTACGAAAGGCCTAGCGCCGTCATGAATCAAGACATGATCCGGTGCCTCTTCATGCAGGCTTTGCAATCCGTTTATCACCGATTCTTGTCGGGTTTTTCCGCCCAATACGGGTGAAAGCAAGTTAAGGCCCTTTGCAGCTTCTTCGTAGAAAGCTTGATCATCGCGGTGTATCACAGCGCGCACCGCATCTATTTCCGGATTGCGGCTAAGCGCCAGCAGGGAATAGCGCAACAGAGGCACGCCCGCCAAAGTGCGGTACTGTTTAGGGACTTCCCCGCCAAACCGTGAGCCACGGCCCGCAGCAACGACAAGAGCAATAGTAGTAGACAATCTTGAATCTTTCCTTGGCTATCATTTGTCCTTGGGGATTCGCGTTACCAGATCTGCAACCTAGTCTTGCCTGTTCCTTTGGCCAAGAGGTGATATAAGAGCGCAATGAATGAGCACTTTCTCCTCTCCCTGGCAGCGCTCGTCGCATTGATGCCATTTTCGGTGGTTATCCGGCGTGTGCCAGGTGAAAACTTGCATGCCAGCCATTGGTTGCTGTTGCTGGTGGCCTTTGCAGGGGCGCTTACCTATTCAATTGGGACAAATCGTTATGGCTGGAATCCTGGTTTCGCCTCAAGCCTTTGGATTTCGATTGCAGCAACGCTTGCGGGCTACGCGGTTTTGAGCCGGTTTAGTCCCGTAGCTTGGCGTCTTGGTCCACTCCTTATGCCTTATCTTTTGATCCTAGCGCTTCTGGCAACAATCTGGAGTGGGACCAGCGCAGCCGCCCCCATGAGCGAAATCGGCCCTTGGTTGGCGATCCATTTGGTCTTGGCAATCACGACCTATGCCGCGGCAACTCTCAGCGCGATTGCCGGTATTTCTGTCTTTATTCAAGAGCGCGCTTTGAAGAGTCGCCAACCTGGACGGGTCAGCCGCGCTCTGCCATCCGTGGCCGAGGGAGAGCGTCTTCTAATGCGCCTGTTGGCATTGGCTGTTGGAGTTCTCTTTGTTGGGATCATTACAGGCATTGCCGAGCTTTACATAACCCAAGCCAGGATCCTGATTTTCGACCACAAAACAATCTTTTCAGTCCTTGCCTTTGCTTTTCTGGGTGTGATTTGGGTACTTCACCTCAAAAGCGGATTGCGAGGCCGGCGCGCCGCACGCTTTGTTCTATCCGGATATCTTCTCATCACACTTGCTTTTCCAGGCGTTAAGCTTGTGAGCGATGTAATTCTCGGTTAGCGGCTTGAATTTCACTGTCAGAAGAGTAAAAAAGCACAATAATTGTGCAACTGTTAGGACTGCCTAAGAAATGGGCGACAGCTTATCGGATTTGGGGATTAAAGACCCCGTTATCCTCGCCCCTATGTCTGGGGTCACTGATCTGCCCTTTCGCCGGATGGTCAAGGCGGAGGGTGCTGGGCTTGTTGTATCGGAGATGATTGCCAGTCGTGCAATGCTCGAGATCCAGCGCCGCTCGATAAAAGAGTGTCTTAAATACTCGTCACAAAGCACTGAGGAAGCGCCCTTTTCCATACAATTGGCCGGATCGGAGCCCGAGCAATTTGCCGAGGCTGCAAAAATAGGCCGGGATATGGGGGCGAGCTTGATCGACATCAACTTCGGCTGCCCTGCGAAGAAGGTCGTAAACAAGTACTGCGGCTCTGCTGTTATGCAAGATCCGGCTTTGGCCGCGAAGATCATGAGTGCGACGGCAAAGGCCGTCGAAATCCCTGTCACAATGAAAATGCGCACCGGCTGGAATGATGAGAATCGAAACGCGCCGGAAATAGCGCGCATCGCCGAAGATTGTGGTCTCAAGATGGTGGCCGTCCATGGGCGGACGCGGACGCAAAAATATAAAGGCTCGGCGGATTGGCGCTTTGTCCACGAGGTTAAGGATGCCACAAATCTACCTGTCATCATCAATGGCGATATCAAAACCCTCGACGATTCATTGCAAGCGCTTGAAGCCTCGGGGGCCGATGGCGTGATGATTGGGCGTGGTGCCTATGGCAGACCTTGGTTTCCAAGGCAGGTTATGGAATTCCTGCGACACGGGGCCAGGCTGCCTGATCCGCCCTATAGGCGGCAATATGAGCTTTTGCTGCGCCACTACGATGCGATCCTTAGCCATCACGGCATTTACGCAGGCGTGCGGATCGCAAGAAAGCACCTTGGATGGTACCTAAGTGGCATCCCAGGCGTCGCAACCCTTCGCCAGGAGCTTTATAGGGAAGAAGATCCTAAAAGGGTCGGTGACCTGCTTCGTGTTTTTTATCTCCCGCTTATGGAAGCCCAAGCGGCATGAAATCAAAGTCACTACCGCCGCTTGCGCAAAAAAACGAAACCCCAAAGCAAAACGGCGAGGATGCCAGTTTTGTCCTAAACGCACTTACAAAACCGGTTTTTGTTGTCGGACGCGATAACGAATTTACCTATGTTAACAGCGCGGCGGAGCAATTTTTTAAACTCTCGACTGGCCAACTTCTAGGGCGTGCTCTCAATCAATTTGTACCTGCGGATAGCCCAGTTTTTTCGCTCATATCCTCAGTGCGCGAAAAAGAGCATCCTATCAGAGAATATGCGCTACGCATCGAAACGCCACGCATCGACGTACAGAACCTGACAGTTGAAGCGAACCCCTTAGCAGAGAAGCCAGGCTCGGTCGTCGTCTCTTTCCAGGAAGATTCTATCGCACGCAAGCTTGACCACCAACTGATCCATAGAAACGCCGCACGTTCCGTGACCGCCATGGCAGCAATGCTGGCACACGAGGTCAAAAACCCACTCAGCGGGATCAAGGGTGCCGCTCAGCTGCTTGAGCAAGGGGCAGCAGACGGCGAACGAGCCTTGACGCGCCTTATTTGTGATGAAGCCGATCGGATTGTCGCCCTCGTCAACCGGGTCGAGATGTTTTCCGATGATCGCCCGATCGAACGCGCACCGGTCAATATTCATGAGGTTCTCCATCACGTTACCACGTTAGCAGCGGCAGGATTTGCGAGAGGCGTCACCATAAAGGAGATCTACGATCCTTCCTTGCCACCTGTGCTTGGCAACAGAGATCTTTTAATTCAGGTCTTTTTGAATTTGCTAAAAAACGCAGCGGAGGCTTTACCCAGCGAGGGTGGCGAGATCGTTTTGGAGACGCGCTACCAGCAAGGTTTCCGGTTGACGCTTGCAGGAGGTGGGGCATCAGTCGACTTGCCGATTGTGGTGAGCGTTCAAGACAATGGTTCGGGCATTCCTGAAGAGTTGCGCCGGCATCTCTTTGATCCTTTCGTGACCACAAAGGCGGGCGGCAAAGGCCTTGGTCTCGCATTGGTGGCGAAGATAATCAGCGACCACGGTGGTGCTATCGAGCTTGAAGGAACCCAACGCCGCACTAGTTTTCGCATCTCTCTTCCAAAATCCTTGACCCAAGATTCTATGACCCAAGAGTCTATGGCCAAAAAATCCGCGTCTAAGGTCGGTGAGGAGTTGTCCCGATGAACGAATCGACCATTCTCGTTGCCGATGATGATCAAGCAATTCGCACGGTGTTAACCGAGGCGCTGGGCCGTAAAGGCCATATCGTGCGTTCAACCGGAAATGCGGCGACGCTTTGGGGCTGGATCCACGAAGGGCACGGCGACCTCGTCATCACGGACGTTGTCATGCCGGATGAAAACGGTCTTGAGCTGCTCCCGAAAATTCGAAAACTTCGGCCGAATTTGCGTGTCATCGTGATGTCGGCCCAAAACACGCTTTTGACAGCCGTGAAGGCAGCCGAACGCGGTGCTTTCGAATATCTTCCTAAGCCCTTTGATTTAAATGAGCTTTTACGCATTGTCGAACGGGCTCTGACAGCTAGGAAAGCGATAGATAGCGAGGCCGCCCAAGAAGACGATGCGCAAGAGCGCCTGCCCTTGATCGGGCGTTCGCCTGCAATGCAAGACATATACCGTGTGCTAGCGCGACTAATGGGAACGGACCTGACGGCCATGATCTATGGCGAATCAGGAACTGGCAAAGAGTTGGTCGCTCGGGCCCTCCACGACTATGGCAAACGTCGCCATGGGAACTTTGTGGCTGTGAACATGGCAGCCATTCCGCGCGATCTTATCGAAAGTGAGCTCTTTGGACATGAGAAGGGGGCCTTTACCGGGGCAACCATTCGCTCAGCGGGCCGGTTCGAACAAGCGGCAGGCGGCACACTCTTTCTCGATGAGATCGGAGATATGCCCCTTGAAGCCCAGACGCGACTTCTAAGAGTGCTTCAAGAAGGGGAGTACACCACGGTCGGCGGGCGAATACCCATTCGCGCGGATGCCAGGATCATCGCGGCCACCCATCGCGACTTACGCCAAATGATCGTCCAAGGGCTATTCCGCGAAGATCTTTTTTATCGCCTAAGTGTCGTCCCGATCCGGATCCCGCCTTTACGTGAGAGGCGCGAGGATATCCCGGAACTCGCCAATCACTTCATGCAACAAGCCACGACCGAAGGCCTTAATCCCAAGGTCTTGGATCGCGGCGCGCTGACAACGCTTAGACAGCACAATTGGCCAGGCAATGTCCGCGAACTGCAAAATCTAATCCAACGCTTAACAGTCTTGGTAAGTGAGGAAGTCATCGACGAAAATATCATCCTGCGAGAGCTCGTCGAGACTGGACACGATGTTGAAGGTGCGCGGCCTGTGGCCTCAGAATCGCTTGGTGATGCCGTCGAGCGACACTTAATTTACTATTTCGAGGCCCATGGCAGCGATTTACCCGCCACGGGTCTTTATGGACGCATCTTGGCTGAAGTCGAAAAGCCGCTTTTGGAATTAAGCCTTACGGCGACGAACGGTAACCAGATTAAAGCAGCCCTGCTCTTGGGACTAAACCGCAATACGCTCAGAAAGAAGATTCGCGAACACGGAATTGAACCCACAAAACGCGGCAAGTGAATCTTCGAGCATCAGAATCTTCTAAAATCGCATGGCAAAAATATTGCTGTGGCATTTCTGCAACAGGTATTGTACGAATGTAACAGGCTGGGACGACGGTGTTTCAATTTCAATGTCTGAATCAGGGTGCGCCTAGGGATCTGGGATGAGCGGCGAAATTCTTGCAACACAGCCAGGCGGCTTTTTCCATAACCTGGTTGATTGGGCTCGAAGGGTCCAGTTGGAGCGCAAGCTGGCTTTTGCGTTCGTTGTACTTGGTGTTTTTGCAGGCAGTGCCACATTCATCACAGTAACCGGCGATTTTCAGGGGGCAGCAAAACCCGAAACGCTTTTGTTGTTGCTGGTCGCAGACCTCATACTAATGCTGGGCTTGAGCGCGCTTGTCGCCCGGCGTCTAGCGCTTCTATGGATGCAAAGGCGTCGTGGGCTGGCAGGCGCGCGGCTTCACGGACGGCTCGTCGCGCTCTTCAGCGTTGTGGCGGTCGTGCCGACAATTTTTGTCGCCATTTTCTCCGTGATGCTCTTTGATCTGGGCCTCAAGGCCTGGTTCAGTGAACGGGTTTCCACAGCCATTCACAATTCTTTACAAGTCGCCGAAGCCTACACTGAAGAGCATTTGCGCACGATCTCCAACGATGCCCTCTCTATTGCCCAGGTGATCAATCGCCGTGGTGCGGGGATCATTTACAATCCCTTGCTCCTAGGACAGCTCTTAACCCACCAAGCTGATATCCGCTCCTTAACCGAGGCTGCGGTCTATGACGGCTCCGGGCAGTTGTTAGGACGGGCAACAAACTTCCTTTTGGCCTTTAACCCCGATATTCCTGAATGGGCTTACGAGGACGCCCGTTCAGGCAAAGTCGCAATCATCGCATCTGAACAGTCAGAGCATGTCCGCTCCGTCGTCCGTCTGGAGTTGCCGAGCGATACCTTCCTTTATGTCGGCAGGCTCGTGGACCCGCGAGTTGTCGGGCATATGGGGCGCACGCGCGGTGCCGTTCAACTCTATGCCGAGCTTGAAGGTCAGCGTAAAGGACTGGAGATTACTTTTGCTTTGATCTTCGTGATGGTCGCCCTCATGCTGCTTTTGGCTGCCGTTTGGGTCGGCCTAGGCATGGCCAACCATCTAACCGCACCTATCGGCAGTTTGATTGAGGCCTCGGAACGTGTTGCAGCTGGTGATCTGAGCGCACGCGTGCGTAGCCGCAATAGCGGGGATGAGATCGATAGCCTGTCCCAGGCCTTCAATCGCATGACGGGCGAGCTTCAATCCCAACAAGGAGAATTGATCGAGGCGAACCGGCTCCTTGATGACCGTAATGAGTTCATTGAGGCAGTGTTGCGCGGTGTTTCCGCCGGCGTGATCGGTTTGGATGCCGGGGGCAAAGTCAATCTGGTAAATCGCACTGCTTGCGAGCTTTTGGGCCGCGATCAAGATAGTCTTCGCGACCGCCATCTTTCAGAGGTTTTCGAGAAACTGGGCAAACTCCTGCCAATAGCCCGTCGGCGCCCAAGAAAACTGCTGGAGCATTACATCGACTTCGAGCGCAGCGACGGACGCCGCTTGCGCCTTCTGATCCGCGTAACTGTTGAGGAAAATGAAGAAGGCATTTTTGGCTTTGTTGTGACATTCGACGATGTTACGGATTTGGAGGCAGCCCAACGAAAAGCTGCTTGGTCAGATGTTGCCCGGCGTATTGCGCACGAAATCAAGAACCCCCTGACGCCAATCCAACTCTCAGCCGAACGGCTAAGGCGCAAATACCTCAAGCAAATCAAACATGAGCCGGAAACGTTCCAGACCTGCACCGATACGATCATCCGCCATGTCGAGGATATCGGCCGAATGGTGAACGAATTTTCGTCGTTCGCACGCATGCCTGCGCCGGTGATGGTTGAGGAAAATCTTCAAGACGTCATAGAGGAGGGGGTTTCGCTAGAACGTTCCGTGCGCAGCGGCATTAACTACGCGTTGGCTTTACCTGAGGAACCGGTGCGCATTCTCTGCGATCGCCAACAGCTCGCTCAAGTCATGACGAACCTGTTGCTGAATGCCGCTCAATCGATCGAGGCGCGTGAGGCATCGGGCGACGATGCGCCATTTCAAGGCCTTATCGAGATCACGCTGGACGTAAAAGGAAGCAATATCGTCATAGAAGTTGCCGACAACGGTCGTGGCCTGCCTCAAGCCGAGCGTCACCGTCTAACAGAGCCCTACATCACAACTCGTGAAGGCGGGACCGGTTTGGGTTTGGCAATCGCGAAAAAAATCATTGAAGACCACAGCGGGCGGTTCGAGCTATTGGATCGCTCCAGCGGCGGTGCACTTGCCCGTATGACCTTTTCTGGTTCCATCAGGCAATTAGAGGGCGGGGATGACCCAGAAAATATTCAAGAGGCACATAAAGCCTCAGTGCAATAAAACCATAAAGTAGGGAGGAAGTATTAGGCGAATGGCTGACGATATACTCATCGTCGACGATGAAGCTGACATTCGAACGGCGATCGGTGGACTGCTCGAAGACGAAGGCTATAAAACCCGCGCTGTAGGCGATAGCGATTCGGCCCTCGCTGCAATCGATTCTTCGCGACCCGATCTCCTGGTATTGGATGTCTGGCTGCAGAATTCGAAACTCGATGGCATGCAGCTCTTACATTTCATTACGAAAGCCCATCCAGGCTTGCCTGTCGTAATTATCTCAGGTCATGGAACGATTGAACTCGCCGTGAACGCTATTCAAGTCGGTGCATATGACTTTATCGAGAAACCTTTTAAGAGCGACCGGATGCTCCTAATCGTCCGCCGTGCTTTGGAAGCCGCAAAGCTGCGAAGCGAAAATGAGGAACTGCGCCTGCAGGTAGATACGGTTCAGGAATTCGTCGGCGTTTCACCTTGGGCAGCACAGGTACGCCAAGCGATCAATAAGGTTGCACCGACCGGGAGCCGCATTCTTATCACCGGACCAGCGGGTT
>CAXMNO010000027.1:0-3514 GCA_964194655.1 uncultured Acidimicrobiia bacterium | reverse complement strand
CGCTTGGCCGGATCATGAACGTCGTCGGTGAGCCGGTGGATGAACGCGGGCCGATTTCCTGGGAGAAAAGTGCGCCGATCCATAAATCGGCTCCAGAATTTGCCGAGCAGTCCACGGACTCGGAAATTCTCGTAACGGGCATTAAGGTCGTCGACCTTCTCGCTCCCTATGCCAAGGGTGGCAAGATCGGCCTCTTCGGCGGTGCCGGCGTGGGCAAGACCGTTTTGATCATGGAATTGATCAACAATATTGCGAAAACGCACGGCGGATATTCGGTGTTCGCCGGTGTCGGCGAGCGGACGCGCGAAGGCAACGATCTTTATTACGAAATGATCGATTCGGGCGTTATCAATCTCGAAGGTGACTCCAAGGTGTCGCTGGTCTATGGCCAGATGAACGAGCCTCCGGGTGCACGCTCGCGTGTTGCCTTGACCGGTTTGGCCCAGGCGGAATACTTCCGTGACGAAGAAGGCCAAGACGTGCTTTTCTTTATCGATAACATTTTCCGCTTCACCCAGGCTGGCTCTGAAGTGTCCGCGCTGCTTGGACGTATTCCTTCGGCGGTTGGATATCAGCCGACCCTTGCCACCGATATGGGTACGCTGCAGGAACGGATTACCTCGACCAAGAAGGGCTCAATCACCTCGGTGCAGGCTATTTACGTACCTGCCGACGATTTGACCGATCCGGCGCCTGCCACATCCTTTGCTCACTTGGATGCGACCACCGTTTTGTCGCGCCAGATTGCTGAGCTTGGAATTTATCCTGCGGTTGACCCACTTGACTCCACCAGCCGTATTCTTGATCCGGCGATTGTGGGTGAAGAGCATTACGACGTTGCCCGTGAGGTGCAGCGGATATTGCAAACCTATAAGGCGCTGCAGGATATCATTGCGATTTTGGGCATGGATGAGTTGTCTGAAGAGGACAAGATGACCGTGGCGCGGGCCCGGAAGATTCAGCGCTTCATGTCGCAGCCGTTCGACGTGGCAAAGGTCTTTACCGGTTTTGATGGTGTTCAGGTGCCGATTGAGGATACGATTAGCGGCTTCAAAGGGATTTGTGCGGGTGAATACGACCACCTGCCAGAGCAAGCCTTCTATATGATTGGCTCAATCGATCAAGCAGTTGAGAAGGCCCGCCAAATGGCGGCGGAGGCCGCTTAAGTTAAGTGGCGCCCAGTTCACTAGAGGACGAGACGGGAAATATGGTCGATCGCGTGGAATTCGAGCTGGTATCCCCAGAGAAGCTTTTGGCTTCGAAGAGGGTAGATATGGTTGTCGTTCCAGGCGCTGAGGGTGACTTCGGCGTTTTGCCCCGGCACAGCCCGCTGATTTCGGCCATTCGCCCTGGTGTCATCCAGGTTTACGAGGGCAGTCAGGTCGTTGACTCGATCTTTATTGCTGGTGGATTTGCTGAAGTGATGCCGGCGCGCTGCACAATCTTGGCCGAAGATGCGATGCCCGTAGGTGATATAAACCCGTCCGAGGTCGAGCAGTCGCTCAAAGATCTGCGTGATGATCTGGTGGATGCCGGAAGCGATGAAGAAAAGGCCGCGGTCGAGCGGAAAATCGCCGTTGCCGAGGCGAAATTGCAAGCTGCGAGATAGCCCGAGCTTCCTATGCGTTCCATGATTTTGGGTTAAGCTCGCAAGATCATTACAGCGGCGTCACTTCGGTGGCGCCGTTGCTTTATGAAATCTTCCTTGTTGCCTCGAGGACGATTGGTTTGAATTGCCGCACGAGCTCCTCGTACAAAGACCTTTTGAAGGGCACAATCAGCTCTGGCAGTTCGTCGATTTCAGCCCAGCGCCATTCATGAAATTCCGGGTTTTCGGTCGCGATATTAATATCGCTATCCTCTCCCAAAAACTGCATGGCAAACCATATTTGCTTTTGCCCGCGAAAGCGTCCGTTCCAGACCTTAGGTACAATATCAATGGGCAAATCGTAATAAACCCAGTCTTGACTGGTCGCGATGATTTCCGCTTTGGCGGTGCCTATTTCTTCCTCCAGTTCGCGGATAGCTGCAGCTTCGGGGCTTTCTCCGTTATCGATGCCACCTTGCGGCATTTGCCAGGCCTCGGCCCGCGTATCTATCCGTTGCGCTACAAATACCTGCCCTTTCTCATTGAGAAGCAGAATGCCGACACCGGGGCGGTAGGGGAGGTCGGATATTTCAGCCGCAGTGAACGCCGCTTTCGTCATTGAGGATTGTTCCCAGTTCGTATTAGTTCACGCGTTGCCGACCGACCATGGCGGTTATCGGTGCAAGGGCAAAGCCTTTGCTCTCGAGTGAGGCTACCCAGGCTTCTAGGCTTTTTATCGTCGTCGGGAAAGGCCGTGCCATGGCAACGGCAAAACCCTCAGTTAAGGCGATACGCTCGATCTGGGAGAGCCTCGCGTCGATTTGTATCCCGCTCGCCTGCCGCTCATCCAGCATCCGGTCATTAAACGCAAAAGGAAGACCAACTTGCCGAGCCAGCCGGCCCGCAATATTTCGATCCGTTGGCCGGTTATCCAAGTACAGCAGTCCGCGCGCCTTTAGGGTTGTGAAAATGGGCGTGAGCTTCTCATTAGATGTCGAAAAGCGCGACCCCATATAGCCGGCCAACCCCACATAACCGGAACCAACCGCCAAGATTTCGTCCAGCCGGCGGAGGTTTTCATCTTTGGGGAGCGAAGTAATCAAGGCCCAAGGGCCTGGGTCGTCGGCTGGAAAAGTAATCGGCTCCATTGGGAGGTCGAGCATGACTTCGTGCCCACTGGCCCTTGCCTGCGACACCCATCGCGATACGTCCTTAGCATAGGGAAGAAAAGATAGCGTGACTTGAGGTGGAAAGTTCCGGATTACCCGGCTGGTCGCTTCTTTGGATAGGCCAAGCCCGGAAATAACGAGCGCGATGCGCGGGCGTTGATCTCCACGGTCGAAGGGGATCGAGAAACGCCGCCAAGGTGGGTCATCGCTGGCAGCGTTTGTCGGTGGCGCTGCGGCATGGGGTGATACTTGCGAGGCGCTTTGCCGCGGTTCTTTCTTATGGATATCGGCCTCGGATTGTTCAGAGGTTTCCTCACTGGGAGCCGCTTCTGGAAGGGCCTTAGTTTCTGCCTCTTCTATGGTCGCACCGTCATCTGCTTCTTCTTCGGCCTCGATCGGCTCATCAGCCGGTTTGCCGGCCTCCTCGCGGTCGTCCGCGGGCGCAATAGCTTCCGGCGTCGCCATTTCCTCTGCGAGAGGTATCTCCCCAGCTTCGCTCACCTGCGGCGACGTCTCTGGCCGCGGTGTCAAAATCACATACGCAACGGCCCCCGCGAGGCTGCCCAGTACGAGCAGCCATGCGAGGGCCAAGAGGGTCGAGTTTAAGGATCGGCCCTTGCGGGGCATGATGTGCCGTCCCCCTCCGATTACCAGTTAGTTCGTTGTCGGCAACTCGCCGTAGATCGAGAGTGCATGCAACAGATCAAGAGCCCGCTCAAGTTGCTGGTCTTGACGCGCCTTGTCGCTGCGAGTTGAA
>CAXMNO010000026.1:0-7833 GCA_964194655.1 uncultured Acidimicrobiia bacterium | reverse complement strand
CCCAATACCCATTCCTTTCCTGTGCCTGAAAAGGGGCGTCGAGAAATTCGATCCTCGGAATAAGGTTGAAAACACCACGGAATCGCAAATAGAAAATACCTGCAGGAAACCAACAGGTATCGCCTTATCAAGGACTGAATTTTTCCTATCGCCCGTGGGTCATGCGGCGATAGCTAAGCGCCTCTGCTATATGGATGCGGCGGACGGTTGTTTGACCTTCAAGGTCCGCAAGCGTGCGTGCCACCCGCAGCACCCGGTGGTAACCGCGCGCTGAAAGCTTCATTTTCTCAGCCGCTTCACGCAGAAGGCTCTGCCCCTCGCTATCGGGTGTCGCCGTTTCATCCAACAATCGTCCATCTAATTCGCCATTATTTTTAGGGCGTTTGCCCTCAGGCAGTGCGGCGAAGCGCTTGGTTTGTCGCTCCCGCGCTGCTGCTACGCGCGCTGCCACCTCCTTTGAGCCTTCCGCCGGTGGGGGAAGGCTCAAATCCATCGCCGATACGGATGGCACTTCGACCTGCAGATCGATGCGGTCATAAAGCGGCCCAGAGATCTTCGATTGGTAGTCCAATGCACAACGCGGCGCGCGCGAGCAAGCGCGTCCTGGATCGTCCAAATAGCCACAGCGGCAAGGGTTCATCGCGGCGATCAGTTGAAAGCGTGACGGGTAGGTCACATGCGCATTGGCTCGCGCGATAGCAACACGGCCGGTTTCCAAGGGCTGTCGCAAGGCTTCGAGCGCTTGGCGTGAAAACTCCGGCAATTCGTCCAGGAAAAGCACACCGTTGTGGGCGAGTGAAATCTCGCCAGGTTTCGCGCGTGCGCTCCCCCCAACCAAGGCAGGAAGGGATGCTGAATGATGCGGATCGCGAAACGGTCGCTGCCTTAGCAACTTTCCATCCTTAAGCATTCCAGCAACGGAATGAATCATGGAAACCTCTAAGGCTTCGGCTGGTGATAGCGGTGGGAGCAGGCCAGGTAAGCGCATAGCGAGCATCGATTTGCCGGAGCCCGGCGGCCCTAGCATCAAAAGATTATGCCCGCCTGCTGCTGCGATTTCCAAGGCGCGTTTAGCACTCTCCTGGCCCTTGATATCGGCCAAGTCCAGGTGGCTGTCGTTTAGCTCTTGATGAATTGCAGTGGGTTGGCTGAGGACTTGCGTCCCCTTGAAGTGGTTGACCAGGGCAAGGAGGCTGTTAGGGGCAAGAATTTCAATGCCCTGGGCCCAGGCTGCCTCCCCACCTTGGGGTCCGGGGCAAATCAGTCCCTGTTCCATACCAGAGGCATGAATGGCTGCTGGCAAAACGCCTGCAACGCCGGTGATGCGGGCATCAAGTGCGAGCTCGCCAAGCGCTGTGTAGTGGGCAAGCTCATCCACAGGCACCGCGCCCATGGCAGCCAACAGTCCCAAGGCGATGGGGAGATCGAAGTGACTGCCTTCCTTTTGAATATCGGCAGGCGCAAGATTGATGGTGATGTGCTTTGAGGGAAGGCCTAGGCCAATCGCCTCCAGGGCGGATTTCACGCGCTCCCTGCTCTCGCCAACAGCTTTATCTGGCAGACCGACAATATGAAACGCGGGTAGGCCCGCCCCCATATGCACCTGAACGTCGATTGGAACGACGTCAACACCCTGAAACGCAACAGTATTAATACGAGCGACCATCTCTTATCCCAGTAACTGGATCCGGGGTGAGGTTCATTATCTTTAGTTGGGAAATCCCCAAAGGGCGCTCAATCTACGCGCTGCGTCTGCTCCTGGCCAGAGATTATAATCGTATGCCGTAAGGGCTAAGGCAAAATATACCACAACACCGAAAACTGTTCGCAGGGTTAGCTATCACGTGCGGGCAGATGCCGTTCGATCGCATCCCACATTTGGGCTTCCAGGCAGACATCATCGAAGCGATTGATCTCCTGAAGGCCCGTGGGGGATGTAACGTTGATCTCCGTCATGTATCCGCCGATCACATCGATGCCGACGAAGATCAAGCCTTGCGCCTTCAAGGCCGGTCCTATCGCCGTGCAGATCTCCAGATCTCTCTCGCTGAGGGTTGAGCGTTCGGCCCGCCCGCCCACGTGCATGTTGGAACGCGCTTCGCCCTCCGGCGGCACACGGTTGGTTGCCCCTACGGGCTCGCCGTCGATCAAGATAATGCGCTTATCGCCTGCGCGCACTTCAGCTAGATAGCGCTGGGCGATGATAGGCTCGCGATAAAGATCGGTGAAGAGCTCGAGTAGCACGTTTAGGTTCTCATCCCCTGGTTTGATATGAAAAACCCCAGCGCCACCGTTACCGAACAATGGTTTGATGATGATGTCTTGATGTTCATCGCGAAAGGCGCGGATTTCTTTTGCATCGGAGGTGATAAGCGTCGGCGGCATGAGATCGGCGTAATGCGTGACAAATAGCTTCTCAGGCGCATTTCGAACTGAAACCGGGTTGTTTACGACCAGTGTTTTAGGGTGGACCATTTCCAAAAGATGAGTAGCTGTGATGTAGGCCATATCGAAGGGTGGATCTTGGCGCATCAAGATCACATCCATATCGCCTAGGTCCTTAAACTGGGCCTCGCCTAAGGTGTAGTGATTGCCCCTTTCGCGCCTGAGCTCCAACGGCCGCATACGGGCATAAACCCGGCCATCTCGAAATGAGAGGTCCTGGGGCAAATAATGGAAAAGCTCATAACCGCGCGCTATGGCCTCAAGGCCCAATACGAAACTGCTGTCGCCATCGATATCGATCGGTGCGACGGGATCCATCTGAAGGGCGATGGCTAGGCTCATTGTTTTGTTCTTTCGTAAGCAATGCGCAATTCGGTGGATATGGGGTTCTTCGTGCCCCGGTCAATTGAATTTGGGTCAATTGAGATGACCGTGGATCTTTTGAATAAGGCTTGCGGCTTCGTGGCGCAATGTTTCGTCTTCGGCCAACGCAAGCGTGTTTTCGAATGACATCAAGGCCGCCCGGAAATTTTCAAGATGGCCGTGCAGAATTCCAGCTTCGCGCCAAAGTTCCGCCCGGCGCGGGGCGATCAACAACATCGACTGGGTGATTGTCAGCGCCTCCTCAGGTTGCCGTCTTTGCAGAAGTCGCACCTTTATGTTGTTTTGCAGCCGCAAAAGTATATCACGATTCGCGATAGGTGCTGTGTGCCGCGGCAGCAATTCAACGCCCGGACCCTGCGAGGACTTCAAAAGAGTTCGCAGATCGTGGGTTTCCAATTGTTGCCCTTGATGGAAGGGGTCCAAGATGACCCGTTCGCCGTCTTTCTCCAAGCGGATGAGAAAGTGTGCGGGGAAGTTAAGGCCGTCAACGGTGAGGCGTTGGGCCCGTGCGGCGTGGATATAGAGGATTGCAAGGGCGACCGGCAGTCCGCGCCGCCGGTCTATGACCCGCATAAGATTGGCGTTTTGAAGATCATCATAGTTGCGAAAATCGCCTTGGTAGCGATAAAGCTCGAATAGAACCTCGTTCAGATGGGCGACCTTCTGGTCCAGGGTATCGGCAGCTCTCCCCCGTTTTCCTACCTCACTGGCAAGATCGCTCAAGTGCTCTTCATAGCGCGTGAGTGAAACCCTTGGCCGATCGAGTGCGGCGAGCAATAAGGCTCCTCGGGCTAGATCGACTTCATCATCCGCAAGGGCCGCGAGTTGCCGCAATTCGTCCTCAATCTCGGACCTACCGCTGGCAGGCGACCAGGCCATCGGCTTACGAGGTCCCGTCGCCGCTATTCTCGCCGTTGCCATCACCCCCGTCGTTTTCTGGCTCAAGGATACGGACATAGCTGACAACGCGGCGGACGTAGTCGATATCCTTGGCATGCCCGATAACACGCTCCAGTTCATCGTCGCTCCGCGCGATGCCCATGACGTAGACGGTTTGATTAACCGTCTCGACCGAGTAATCGATGGAGCTAACCGCCCCATCGAAGAGCAGCGTTGTCTCTAACTGGGTCGTGATCCAAGTGTCGCGTGTGAAGTCGATGACCGAATCTTCATCACCGATCTCGATTTCGTTGATCACCTCATTAACGCCTTCTACGCCCCATGCGACCCGCACGGCGTTCAAGCGCTGTTCAACCGTCTCCACCGACCCGGCCAACAAGACACGGCCTTCCTCGACCTCCGTATTGACGTCCAGGAAGATATCGGAGCCCTCATCCAAAAGGCGTTTGTTGAGAACGATTTCGATCTCGGCATCATCGATTGAGGCACCAAAGCCCTTTTCCTTTTGGGCTGAGGTCACGCCCGCGGCTCCAACGCCAACGGCGACCCCTGTGGCACAGCCGGAAAGGCCGAACGTGGCAGCAACAAGCGCAAAGACAAGAGCATTTTTCAATAAGGAAACTCGCATTTTTCGCCTGCTGAATTCTGTTAAAAACTGGAGGTGGGTTAAGCCAAAGACGCCTCAGTACGCCAAGCACCTTTAAGATGGCGCGGCAGGCGGCCCGGTGCAATAACCAGAATATCAAAACGCATCGTTAGTCCCGCCAAATCACTTCTCTGCTGAAGGAAGGCACGCGCTGCCCGGGCGATTCGGCTTCGCTGCTTTGCGGTCACGGCTGCCAGTGCCTGCGCCTCCTTCGCGCGCGACTTGACCTCTACGAAACATAAAAGCTGGCCGCGTCGCGCGATAATGTCGATTTCACCCACCGGGCGGCGGAAGCTTCTTGAAATGATACGAAACCCTTTGAGGCGAAGCCACCAGGCTGCCAGGGTTTCCGCGTTTTTTCCGCGCTTTTGGGCCCTTTTCCTTTTAAAACGATCAGGCGTTTTCGTCATCATCATCTGCGCGTTTGTTTTCTGGGCGTTTTAGGGCTAGGGCACGCTGATATAGCTCTCTTCTCGGAAGACCTGTTTCAGCCGCAATAGACCCAGCCGCAATACGCGTGGGGCTATGCGAAAGCGCTTCCAGCAGGAGAGCATCGATTTCCTCCTGATCCATGGAGGCTTTTTTTGCAACAGGCGGTCCGATTACCAAGACAATTTCGCCTTTTGGCGCTCCTGCTGCCTCATAGTGAGCTGCCAATTCACCCAAGGTTCCACGGCGAACTTCCTCGAAGCGCTTCGTGAGTTCACGCGCGACGGCGGCTGGGCGATCCCCCAAAGTCTCGGCCATCAAGGCGAGGGTTGCAGCCAAGCGCTTTGCGGACTCAAAAAAGATGAGCGTGGCCTTAAGGGGCGCGAACTCCTCAAGCGTTTGCTTCTTCGCAAGTTGCTTGGTGGGAAGAAAGCCCGCGAAAAGAAAACGGTCGCTTGGAAGCCCGGATAAGATCAAGGCGGTGAGTGGTGCTGAGGGACCTGGAAGGGCTGTCACCTCCAGCCCCTCCTCCAACACGGCGCTCACCAGCTTGTAGCCTGGATCGGACACCAAGGGCGTTCCGGCATCGGAGACAAGCGCCACCTTTTGGCCTGATTTTAGGTGTTGTAGTAGACGAGGTCGCACCCGTTCGGCATTGTGCTCGTGATAGGCGGTCATTGGAGTCGTTATATTATGCGCTGCGAGCAATTTGCGGGTGACGCGGGTATCTTCGCAGGCGATAAGGTCGGCGCTGCCCAGCGCTTCAATCGCTCTTTGGGTGATATCGCCCAGATTTCCGATCGGGGTTGCGACGATTTCTAGCTGTGCTGCGCCTTTACGAAGGCCGGGCGCGCCGCTACCCTCGCCTTCGCTTCGATGGGACGCGGACGATTTAGGAGAGATGCCGAATGCGGTTTTGGGTTTCGATCGACTTGTCATATCAGCCTAGTTTGCCCTTTTCACGCCTTTGGGGGAAAGCGCTTTTAAATGGTGCCTTGTGCTTGACCGCGACATTCCTCCTCGCATCTTGCGCTGAAAATGCGAACGTCCAGCCTGAAGTAACGGGACCCTCGATTGAGGAGACGCAGGGATCCGAAATCGAAGTAGCAGCATTAGGCACAGATCCTCTTCTAGAAACGGAAGTCGTGATCCAAGCCCCACTCGACAATACAATTAGAGTTGGGTTTTTAGCACCACTTTCCGGGCGCCACAAAGCCACAGGCGAGGCGCTTTTAAATGCAGCCCAGCTTGCCTTTTTTGATTTGGCCGATGATCGCTTCCGTCTTTTGATCGCAGATACCGGTGGAACGCCGGAAGGGGCGAGGCTTGCCGCGCGTTCTCTCCTGGATCAAGGAGCCCAGCTGCTTTTGGGGCCGCTCTTCGCCGATTCGGTCCGGACGGTGGGCCGGGAAGTGCTTTACCGCAATGTCTCCGTGATCGGCTTTTCCAACGATAGTTCAGCGGCAACACCGGGCGTTTTCGTCATGGGGCTTTCACCGGAAGCACAAATCGAGCGCATGGTGGCTTATGCATCCGCGCAGGGCCTGTTTCGTATCGCGACACTTGTGCCCGCCAATGACTTTGGCCGACGTTCGCTCGCAGCACTGCAAAATGCAGCTTTTCAGTATGGTGTGGAGATCACTGATTTCGGGTTTTACGACCCGGTGGCTGAAGATTTGACGCCGGAGGTCATCCGGATTGCCGACTACAAGCTCCGCCACAAGGAGCTGCTCGAAGAACGCGAGAAGCTGGAGGAACAGGGCGGCGAATCGGCGGAAGCCTTGTTAAAGCACTTGGAAAATCTCGATACCTTATCGCCGCCGGAATATGACGCCCTGCTTTTGCCCCTTGGCGGGCGACACCTTTTGACCTTGGCTTCACTTTTTGCCTTCTATGACGTCGATCCGGTGGATGTCCGCTATCTCGGCACGAATCTTTGGCGCGATCCGGCATTATTGCGTGAACCGACACTTCAAGGCGGCTGGTTTCCCGCGCCGCCATCAGAACTCTGGGACCTGTTCAAGAACCGTTATAAAGATGCCTACGGCACTGAACCTCCGCGTATCGCGGGCCTTGGCTATGATGCGACGGCCTTAGCCGCAGTGCTCGCGCGCCAAGGACCGGAAGAGGTTACGTCAAGCGCGCAAGTCACCCAGTATCAGGGCCAAGGCGGCGCGACGCTACAAAATGAGGGGGCAACATCGAGGAGCTTGTCGCAGCCTGCTCTAGCCGGCCCACCGACAATACAGCGCGGCTATCCAACGCCGATTTCTCGTCCAACCCGCTTTAGCGAAGATCGCATTACGAATGCGAGCGGGTTTGCCGGTATTGACGGCATCTTCCGTTTTCTCCCCGATGGCAGGGTCGAGCGTGTATTTTCGGTATTCGAGGTCGGGGACAATGGCTTCAGGGAAATCGATTCCGCGCGCAAGACGTTCCAGGACTTCGTGAATTAGAGCACTTTCAGCAAAAGTGTGTGCGGTTTTGCGCCCGGAAAGTGCGTAATCATAATAGCTTAGAGCGATTTTCATGATCGAGAGATCATTAAAAGTGCTCTTAAGCTCTCTTTGCCTGGGTCCCTCAGTTTAGGAGATAGGCCTCAGTTTAGGAGATAGGATAGAACCGCATTGAGCCGCGCCATGCCGTCTTCGGTTGCGCGCATTCCCTCTTCGTCAAGAACGAGCAGCTCTTCGTCCTGCAATGTGTCTAGGCGCGTGGCTGACAAGCAGTCTTCGGGGGCCTGATCAAATTTTCGCAAGAAAGCATCGCGGGGAATTCCGGAGGTAAGCCGCAAGCCCATCATAAGAAATTCACTGAAAGAATCGCCGCGTGAGAGGGCCTCCTCCTGACGGGTCGCATGTCCATCGCGTTCCACCATGGCGAGCCAAGCTTCAGGTGCACGGTGTTGGCGGGTCGCTTTGCGCGTGCCGTTGAAGGTTAGGCGGCCATGTGCTCCAGGGCCAACCCCGATATAATCACCCGATTGCCAGTAGAGCAGATTATGGCGGCTCTCTTCCCCGACTTTGGCG
>CAXMNO010000025.1:0-9670 GCA_964194655.1 uncultured Acidimicrobiia bacterium | reverse complement strand
CAAGCGCGCGACGCCCAATCGATAAAGTCTACAAGGGGACTACCGAACTGTCGGCGCCCGGCGATAATTATCTCCCGCGCCGCTGGCATTTCGCGCTCCAAAAGCACGATGGGGCCGCGATCACCCACGTCATGGACTGCAATTTCCGCTAAAGCCGTCATGCGAGACCAACCAGTGCCGCTGTCTGTTATCTCCGAGAAAATATTGCTGAAACAAAGAAGCCGGCCTTCGAAATCCGAAGACCGGCCTTTCTTGTCTTATTCACCGGCACCTCAGTCGCGTGCCACGCACATTGCAATACCCATGCCGCCACCGATACAAAGGGTCGCCAAACCCTTCTTCGCGTCCCGGCGCCCCATCTCATGCAGGAGCGTGATGAGGACCCGCGCACCAGAAGCGCCAATCGGATGGCCAAGCGCGATTGCACCGCCATTAACATTCACCTTTTCAGGATCCCACGCCATATCCTTGTTCACCGCGAGAGCTTGGGCCGCAAAAGCCTCGTTGGCTTCGACAAGGTCGAGATCATCCACACTCCAGCCCGCACGCTCCAGCGCCAAGCGGCTGGAGGGAATGGGACCTGTGCCCATGATCGCCGGATCGACGCCGCAAGTAGCCCAGGAAACAATACGGGCCAAGGGCTCGATGCCTCGGCGGTTCGCTTCCTCGGCACCCATCAAAACAACAGCAGCAGCACCATCGTTGATGCCGCTGGCATTGCCTGCGGTCACGGTGCCTTCTTTATCGAAAGCCGGGCGAAGCTTGGCCAGGCTCTCCGCGGTCGTGCCATGCTTTGGATGTTCATCGGTATCGACGATGATTTCGCCCTTGCGCGTTTTAATAGTTACCGGGGTAATCTCGGCCGAAAAACGGCCCGCATTTTGCGCCGCTTCTGCCTTTTGCTGAGAAAAGGCCGCGAAGCCGTCCTGCTCGTCGCGGGTCAACTGCCATTTGCGGGCTACGTTTTCCGCGGTGTTGCCCATATGATAGCCGTTGAATGCACACCAAAGGCCATCCTTGATCATGGAATCGATGAACTTCAGATCGCCCATCTTTTGGCCATTGCGCAAGTTCGCAACATGGGGCGCCTGGCTCATGGATTCCTGACCACCGGCAACCACAATGCTCGCATCACCAAGTTTGATCGCTTGATGTCCAAGCGCCACGGTGCGGAGACCCGAGCCGCAAAGCTGGTTGATTTGATAGGCCGTTTTCTCCTGCGGTACGCCTGCACCCATGGCGGCTTGGCGCGCTGCGTTCTGACCAGTACCCGCCGTTAGAATTTGGCCCAATATGACCTCGTCCACTTCGCTTGCAGGCACACCCGCGCGCTCCAGAGCCGCGCTGATGGCGACTGATCCAAGATCGGAAGCTGGTACGCTCGAAAGTCCGCCGCTGAATGCGCCAACCGGCGTCCGGGCGGCACCAGCGATAACTACCTCGGTCATGATCCCTTATCTCCTTCCTGTCTGGCCCGCAGTCCTTCAAAGGTTATTCGAGCCTTTCGCCATTGCGAACAGTTAAGATAATTTATGCTGCACCGCAAAATTCCTGAATTCATATAGCGCGCGCTGCAGGCCAGAAGCAAGCCAAATACAGGCGAAAAGCGCTCACCGGTAGCTTGCCGCAATCCAACTATAAAACTGTTGCCATCAATCACTCGAACTGCAGTTCGGCCTCTTCAGAGATCCACTGTGCGATCGGCTCCCAAACACGGCTTTGCGCACGAGCACTGGCCATCATCCCGATATGCCCTGTTTGCGGGCTCAAGATCTGGCATTGCTTTAGGCGCGCGGCGAGGGCCTGGGCTGATTTTGGCGGCACGATACGATCTTCCGCCGGAACGATGCACAAGGATGGCAGGGAAACATCTTCCGGCAGGACGGGGCGGCCCGCGATACGCCACTCGCCTTTCGCGGGTTGGTTTTCGCCATACCAACCGATAAGGCACCCAGCCGCGACAGGCGCGCTGAGTGGGACCCCATCATTAAGCCAGTCTTCCAAAGCCACAAAGGCCTCGGCCGCCCGGCTCTCGGGATCGAGCTTCGCGAAACGCAGAAATTTGCGGCAAGCTAACAGCGGATCAAGCCCAGCAAAAAGGGCCTGCAGCCCTTCGCTTGGGAACTCGCCATGTTGCAGCATATAGGGCATGAACGCCATGTGCGATGCGGCGACGAGCTGCGCACGCCCGCGCGATTCCCCATGGAAATCCCAAGGGGTTGCCAGAACAATCAAACCAGCCAAGTCGCTTTGCCGTCTGCTGGCCAGAGCCAATGCCAAGAGGCCGCCCATACAGTAACCAAGGACCACCGGTGCCTCTTTAGCGTCCAGGATCACTTGGTCGAGGGCCGCTTCAAGCCTGCCAGCGATATAGTCGGTGAGTGCAAACCCCCGCTCCTCAGGGCCAGGCGCACCCCAGTCAACGAGATAGACATCGTGCCCGCGCCCAGCTAGCCAGCGCGCAAAAGAAGCGCCTTTGCGGAGATCGAGGATCGTCGCTCTGTTGATCAAAGAGGGCACGAGGAGAACCGGGCGTCCCTTGCGACGGCGCCGATCACGCGGGTAGCGGTGAAGCTCGGTCGTGCCTAATTTCCATAATGTTTCCGGTACGGGGAGATTTCGTCGATAGGGATGGCGTTGATAAAGGTCGATGGCACCCAAAAATTCCAGTGCGCGCCGGGCTATTTCCCGGTCAAGGGCTTCTTGCAGCTTTTCGCGGTGGCGTGCGCTTGCGAGGCTTTGAAGCGCTTCGTTTTCCGCCTTCAGGACTGGACTTCCCGCTAGCAGCGGATTCCAGTGCGCCGATTCTTCGCTCCAACTCGCCAAGGCGTTTCGTGAGAGCATCCAGCTCGCCGCGCTGTAGCTCAGATGCAGCGCCAACGGGACTGGGCCTTTGCGGTGCTGTCGATCCTGCTCTTCCTTGCCCATGCGCCTCAGGCCTATCGTTTGTCGGTGCGCCATTGCCGGCGCTTGATTGTGATGGGGATGTAAAACCGTCCAACCAGGTCTGTGCCCACTTAGTCATCAAATCGGGATCGAGAGAAGACGTGGCGAAGTTCGATCCGTCTGCGCTTTTTGCGCTATCTAACGCCCCCATCGGTCCCAGGAAAAATTTTGCAAGGTCTGGATTGCTAGCCAACGCCGTCATCTGATCTTGCCAAAGATCGAGATAACGCTTGGCCCAAAGCTCGGCTTCATCATCGCTACTCATCTTGGCGCCAAGTATAGCTCTCTCTCAGCCGCATTGCCACTCCACGCTGGTCCTTTACTTCGATATGAAGATATATTGACAGAAGTTGTGGCAGTGCAGCAAAATTATGAGTGCATTGCAAAATCATCGGATCGAAGGCATTACTTTAGCTTGAGTACTTTGAGTATTTCAGTCCGTCTCAGCAAAAGGACGCGGAAGTGTGGCCAGCGAATCCCAAGATAAAAATAAATCGGCGGACCCAAAAGCGCCAATTACAATAAAGAAGTATGCTAATCGCAGGCTTTATAACACGGCGACCAGCAGCTATGTCACCTTGGATCACCTCTGCCAAATGGTTCAAGATGGGGTGGATTTCGTCGTCTACGATGCCAAAACCGGCGATGACATCACCCGGTCGGTTTTGACCCAAATCATCGTCGAAGAAGAGGCAAAGGGCCAAAACCTTCTCCCCATCAGCTTTTTGCGCCAGCTCATCTCTTTCTACGGTCACTCCATGCAGTGGATGGTGCCCAGTTATCTTGAGCAGATGATGAACGCGCTATCGCAAAATCAAGATCGGCTGCGCCAGTCGATGCAAGATGCTTTTGGCGGTATGTTCCCCTTCACAAACCTGGAGTCCATGGGAAAGCAGAACATGGCCGCCGTTGAACAGGCGATGCGCAGTTTCTCTCCCTTCCCGGTGGAGAACAACAAACAGCAAGCGGAACCCGAAGAAGAGCCGCAAAAGCAAAGTCCGGCCACTGAGGAATCGCTGGAAGATTTAAAGGTTCAAGTGGATCTTTTAAGGCGCCAACTCGATTCGCTCACGCGCCCTAAGGATTGACGCCCTTATTGCGCAAGAACCGCAACCGGATTTTCGAGGACTTCGGGCTTGCCTTCATCACGCCAAGGCGCCGAGATGTCAGGCTTGCCGAAATAGTATCCTTGCAGCAGATCGATTCCCTGGTCCTTTAGAAAAGCTGCTTCCTCTGCAGTTTCCACACACTCTGCAACTGTCTGCAGTTCAAGGGTACGCGCCAAGGATACAAGGTTGCGAATGAAGAGCTGGTTCTCCTCGCTCTTGGTGATACCCCGCACAAAAGAGCCATCGATCTTCACGACATCGACGGTCAGCGCCTTCATATGTCGGAAGGTCGTATAGCCAGCTCCAAAATCGTCAAGCGCGACCTTGGCACCAAGATTGCGCACCGTCGCCACAAAGCGGGCCGTTTCCTCGATGTCTTGTAGAGCCGCTGTCTCGGTGATTTCCACCATCAAACGCTCGGCCAAATCACGCCTGCCTTTTAGTGAGGAGATCAAAACCCGCAACCAGGAACGATCCGTCGCGGTCAAGCCGGAGATATTGATTGCCAGAACAGCGCTTGGATATTTCTCTAAGATTTCTATCGCGAGGCCAAGAACGTGCCGGTCGATGGTCCGCATGAGGCCCAATTGCTCGACTACGGGTATGAATTTAGCTGCCGGCACCAAATTGCCAGCAGGATCGTACATGCGAATGAGGCATTCGTGATAGTGGATTGCGTGACTGATAGCATCCACAACCGGCTGATATGCCAACAATAAGCGATCTTCGCGTAGCGCCTTCTTGACTTCCTCGCCAATCGATATGGATGACCGGTAAGCTTGGCGCTGTTCTTCGGTCATCTCAAAGATCTGCTGACAGTCGCGCCCCCCCTTTGTCTTCGCCTGCAACATCGCGCTTTCGGCCTTCGTCATCACATCGAAGCTGGTTTTCGACTGCGATGGGAATTCCACAATTCCAACGGACGCGGAGATGGTTATGATGTCGTCGGCGACATGAACCGGGGCCGAACGAATGGTCTGTAGGATCCGCTCTGCGGTTAGGCTCGCCTCATCAAGGGTTGCCTGGCTTAGGACAATACCAAAACGATCGCCGCCGGGCCTGCCGATGACATCGGTGCCGCGCAAGCAGTGATCAATTCTTTGTGCGATCTCAACCAAAACCGCATCGCCTGCCTCAAATCCGTAAGCCGAATTGATCATACCCAATTGATCGATGCCAACCATAAGGAAGGACGCTGGCTGGCCGAAGCGAATCGCCTGCGCCAATCCATGCTCCAAAGCTTCGCGAAGCCGTAGTTTGTTAAAGTGGCCGGTGAGGTCGTCGAAATTCGCTAAGAATTCCAGATGCGCTTCGTGCTTCTTGCGGGAAGTCACGATTCGCAACATGCCTCCGAGTTTGGCCGGAGTTCCTGTTCCATCGCCCTGCATGCGTCCTCGGTCATGAACCCACTGAAAGGCACCATCGGGACCGCGCAAACGAAATTCGCAGTCATATCCCCTCGACCCCGAGAAATGGTCGGAAAGCTCGCTCATTCTGTTTGGAAGATCTTCCGGGCTGATCTTGGTGTTGAAGTCGTCGCCGGTCTTTGGAATGGAGTGCCCAGCCGCCCCGAAAAGACAGCTCAAATCGCCGAACCAAATAACGCGATCTGTTGCCAGGTCCCACTCATAGGCAACATCGCCCGACGCCTCTAAGACCGTACGCAGCCTTACCAGCTCATCGAACCCCGCATCTTGCCCATCACCCTGCCGCACCCAGATCCACTCCTACCTGAAGTAAGAACAAAGCCCATTAAAATTGGTCCACCAAATAGCAACGTAACTGCTATGTCGGTAAACACACCAAACCCATAATCAAACGTCCGGGCATGTTATAGGTGAGATCTTAAGGAAATTTAAAAACCGCCCGTTATCACAGCGATAAAATAAATCAAAAATACAACAACAAAGCTGCTTGGTTAATAAATATGGTTAATTTTACTCAAAATTAAAAATATATATTGGAGAAATTATAGTAATGTATTATATAGTCACACTAGAACGTCGCCAAACCATCGTTTTTATCTATTTATTTAGGTTTCTATCTAAGGGATATATTGGGCATTGAGCATAGCGAGCACATCTTCAAGCCAAGCGATTAGCGCCGTATTTGCGGCGGATCGTGCGGCTGCTCGTCTCTTGCCCCCTCCGGCCAATTCGACCGGGCCCGTTTCTTCTGCTAGCCGCACTTCGCGCGTTCTTCCAGACCCCCAACGCCAAGCTCCTTTGGGTGATAAGGCCGTTGGTCGCAGCAGACAAGGCACCGCGATCGAGCAGACAAGGCCCGATCAAAGCAGAAGCTCTAGCGATGCACCCCCTAGGGTCTTTCTATCGGCTGAAACATTATTTGCTGCCCAAGTCTTAGGGCAACCCCCGCAACTGGAGGCACGCCCAGGTCTTTCTGGTTATGAGCAGAGCATTAAGAGCCACCGCGATGCAGCGGAACTCGGCAGCCGTTCTTACCGTCTCGCCGGCGGGCAACCAGAAATTCTAAGCGACCGGGCGACATTTCTCTCTCTCGCCGTCTAGAGCGCTTTCAGCAAAAGTGTGTGCGGTTTTGCGCTCGCAAAGCGCGCGACAACAATAGTTTAGAGCACATTTAGTGATTCAGAATTTACTAAACGTGCTCTAGGCTGAATACCTCAACATTTTGGAATCATCGGGCACTTCGAGGGCATTGAGCCTATTGAAGCCATTACTTTTTGGCGCTTTAGCTTTCGCTATCGATCAGGTGGATAAAAGATCCCATGACATTGCCGCGGCGCGCGCCGTGGGAAGAAATTGCTTCACCATGTGTATCTGAACATTGGAAAAGCGGGTCACCACCCTCCTCGCCCACAATTGTTGCATAGTGGAATTCATGCCCACGAAAAACCTGGCTCGCGGCCCCCAATGGCCCAGCCTCATGGAGTTGCGCTGTGCGATAGCCAAGATTGCGATGGCGCGTGGCGAAGGAGGCTTCTAGTGGCAAAAGGCCCGCCATCTCATGCCTTAGGCCTTCAGCATCCTCCAGCCCCTGTCCCATTACCATGTAGCCGCCGCATTCGCCGTAAACGAAGGCACCGCGTGCAGCCGCGTTCTTCAGCCCGCCAAGGAATACCTCATTGCCCGCAAGTCGGCCCGCGTGCAACTCCGGATAGCCCCCTGGCAGGAAAACCGCATCGGCCTTATCAGACGGTGCTTCGTCCTCGAGCGGTGAGAAAAACGAAAGTTCGGCCCCAGCGCTTCGCCAAGCATCAAACTGTGCGGGGTAGGAAAAGAGGAACGCCAAATCACGGGCAACAGCGATGTGCTGCCCTAGGATCGGCAAACCGCTGCCATTTGCGGGTTCGCCCTTCTTGCGTGGCGCGGCTAAAGCACGCACCGCAGCGACATCAATATGCAAAGCCACGATGTTCGCTGCAAAATCGAGAAAGAGATCCAAGGCCGGATGCTCGGCCGCCTGTACAAGCCCCAAATGCCGGTCGGGAAGGGAAAGGGCCTCATCTCGCGGCATGCCACCCAAAACCTTAACATCAAGGGAGCTTACGGCTTCGCGTAGTAAGGCTAAATGGCGGGGACTGCCAACGCGGTTAAAAATAATACCGGCAAGATTGACCTCAGGGTCATGGCGGCAAAACCCCTCAACCAAGGCCGCGACAGATGCGCCCATCCCCTGGACGTCGACGATCAGGATAATAGGCCAGCCGGTTATGCGCGACAGTTCGGCTGCCGACCCGCCACCGCCTGGTGCCCCGTCGAAGAGGCCCATAACCCCCTCGCACACCACCAATTCCGCGCTATCGCCATGAGAGAGTACGCTTTCCAAGGTGCCAGGGCGCATCGCCCAACTATCGGCGTTGCGGCAAGGCGCACCGGATGCGGCTTCGTGAAATGCTGGATCAATATAGTCTGGCCCTACCTTGAAAGAGGCGACGTCGATATTTTGATCGCGGAGATGACGCAGCAAGGCGAGGGTGAGCGTTGTCTTCCCACTGCCAGAAGCAGGGGCTGCGATGATGAGACCCGGTGCACCCTTCATCCGACTTCACGGTCCTTTCCGCCTTCGCCTTTTGGCACTTCGAGAATTCGCCCGCCAAGCGCGCCAAGCCAATCCAAGCTGGAACGCAGCGAGACGACTTCGCCCACAACGACCATTGAGGGTGGCTTGATGCCATGTTGGAGGACATCTGAGGCGCAAGCTTTCAGTGTTGTCTCCAGAACTCGCTGGTCAGGCAATGTCGCATTCGAGATCACAGCCACAGGTTCTTCAGCAGATCTTCCGTGGCGCATCAGCTTTTCCGTTATCTCCGGCAAGTGCTTCAAGGCCATGTAGAATACCAGTACGGGCGAGCCCTTGGCGATTGCAGCCCAATTGATGTTGTCGGTCATCGCGCCGCCCGCGACATGCCCGGTCAAAAAGGTAACCGCGGAATTGGTCGTGCGATGGGTCGCTGGTATTCCGGCATAGGCGAGCCCGCCGATGCCTGCTGAAATGCCGGGTATAATGCGAAACGGAATGGCTTCCTTAACGAGCGTCAAAGCCTCTTCCCCGCCACGGCCAAAGATAAAGGGATCGCCACCCTTTAAGCGCAAGACACGCTTGCCGTCACGCGCATAAGCCACCAATTTTTGAGATATATCAGCCTGCTTGGGCGAGGGCTTGCCGCCTCGTTTGCCTGCGAATTGCAACGTGGCCCCGCTGCGCGCGCGTTTAAGGACATCTTCGCTTACCAAGGCATCGTAAACGACGACATCCGCCTGTTTCAGGCCATTTAGCGCATGAAGCGTCAATAGCCCCGGGTCTCCGGGCCCAGCGCCCGTAAGCCACACCCAGCCTGGTTCAAAGTTGGGAAGCTCTGAAAGCCAATCGGTCATCGCTCGTTGCTCAAGTTTCGTCACTCTTTCCGGACCTAGAGCACTTTTAATGATCTTTCGATCATGAAAATCGCCCTAAGTTTTTATTATTGCGTACTTTCCGGGCGCAAAACCGCGCACACTTTTGCTGAAAGTACTCTATCATAACCGCGTGACGGTCGTTTTTTCCAACCTTCGTGGCACGATCATCTGGCTAAGTTGTATTCGTCATTTATAAGATGGTGCCATGACCCGCAAGCCAGTGAAAGAGCTACGACGCGGTTGGACGACGGGGGCCTGTGCCACGGCGGCGACAAAGGCTGCGCTCCAGGCGCTCTTTACGGGGCATTTTCCAGACCCAGTCACAATTACTCTGCCACGTGGAGGAAGGCCCGCATTCGCCTTGGCCTCCCAAGAGCTTAAAGATGAAAGCGCCATGGCCAGTGTCATCAAAGATGCGGGCGACGATCCAGATGTTACGCATCTAGCAGAAATCAAGGTGACAGTAACACGCGCACCACCAGGTAGCGGTGTCCTCTTTAAGGCAGGTCCCGGTGTGGGCACGGTTACCATGCCGGGACTGCCGATAGATCCGGGTGAGCCGGCGATAAATCCAGTTCCGCGTCAAATGATGAAAGATGCTGTGGCAGAGGTGACCAAAGCCATCGGTGAAAGAGATGACATCCTCATCGAGGTCTCGGTTCCAGGCGGCGTTGCTCTAGCTGAGAAGACCTGGAACCCACGCTTGGGAATTTTGGGCGGTATTTCGATCCTCGGCAC
>CAXMNO010000024.1:0-2426 GCA_964194655.1 uncultured Acidimicrobiia bacterium | reverse complement strand
GCACAGGCCGCTCGGAGGGATATGGCGTTACTTGTGTTGTAACTGGGCGTTCGCTTTATGCCGCTCAGCTCTCAAATGGACTCTATGCGCGCGGCGTCAATGTCGCGCCGATCATCTATCCTGCTGTGGAGGAGCGGGCAGCACGTCTGCGCTTCTTCCTATCCAGTTTGCATACAAAAGATGATATGGATGAAGCGGTCGAGCTGCTGGCTGAGGAATATGCTGCGCTCGAATCTGAAGTTTAGAGCTGCTGTCCGCTAAGCAGAGGCAAATCACGCACTGCGCCGATGGTCGAAATTTTCGGGGTGCTTTGGCAGATCACCGCATGACAAAGGGATCTGGGATGGGTTCATCTGAGGTCCGCAGCCAGACGGTCTTGATCCGCGTATAGTCGCGGATTGCTTCAATGCCACCCTCACGGCCCAGCCCCGAGAGGCCATAACCGCCAAAGGGCGCAATAGGTGACACCGCCCGGTAAGTATTGATCCAAACGATGCCAGCGTGGATATCGCGCGTCATCCGGTGGGCGCGTGTGAGGTTATTGGTGAAGACACCGCTGGCCAATCCAAACTTCGTATCGTTTGCGATCTGGATTGCTTCTTCCTCGGTATCGAAGGTAAGTACGGACAAAACTGGCCCAAAGAGTTCGTTTACAACACATGATATATCGCTGTTATCGCAATCGAGAATTGTCGGACTATAGAAAAAGCCTTCGCCCCGGCCTTCAGGCCTTGCACCACCAGTTATGAGACGCGCACCTGCGGCAAGGCTTTTGGCCACGACGTCTTCAATCCAGTCGCGCTGGGCCTTTGTCGCAAGGGGGCCCATCTCGCTCGCCTCGTCTTGCGGGTCGCCGATGGTGATCTCTTGTGCTTTCTCCGCCAAGATCGCGAGAAGCTCATCTTTGATGGCGCGATGGACGACGAGGCGCGATCCGGCAACGCAGCTTTGACCGCTAGCAGCGAAGATACCGGCAACGATGGCGTTCGAAATGCTACTCACATCGACATCATCAAAGACAACAACCGGCGATTTACCGCCCAATTCCAAGGTGGTGTAGGCAAGGTTTTCGGCTGAATTACGCACGACATGCTTGGCCGTGGCCGGACCACCGGTGAAGGCGATGCGGCTTACGAGAGGGTGCCTTGTCAAAGGCGCGCCGCAATCGTCGCCAAATCCGGTGATGATGTTGACCACACCCTTGGGGAAACCTGCTTCCTCAATCAATTTGGCGAAGGCGAGCGTTGGTGCTGGCCCATCTTCGGATGCTTTGAGCACGACCGTGCAGCCAGCGGCCAGGGCTGGACCTATTTTGACAGCCGCTAGGAAGAGTTGCGAATTCCATGGGACGATGGCGGCCACGACACCGATTGGTTCGCGCCGCAGCCACACTTCCATATCGGGCTTGTCGATGGGCAGGTGCGCACCCTCGACCTTATCGGCTAAGCCCGCATAGTAGCGAAAATACTCAGCGACATAGCCGATTTGGGCTCTGGTTTCGCGAATTATCTTTCCAGTGTCCCGGGTCTCAAGCTCGGCCAGCATTCCGGCGTTATCCGCCACGAGCTCGGCAAGGCGATAGAGCAGTTTCCCTCGTGCACTCGGTGTCAGGTTTCGCCATTCAGGCGCATGTAGGGCGTTGTGAGCAGCAGAGACCGCCCGGTCGACGTCCCCACGTGCCGCCGCGGGCATCAAGGCCCAGGGCTCGCCCGTTGAAGGGTCGAGGCTTTCGAAAGTCCGGTCGGCGTCCTCGAAGACACCATCAATGTAGTGCTGGAATTTTTGCATCACTCATCTCATTGAAATGCGGGCATGACCTCGCGGATAAACAGCTCCAGAGAACGCTTCTTGCGTGCGAATGTCATGCCGGTGTCGATCCATAGAGAATACTGGTCGTAGCCAAGAGCTTCATAGACTTTCAGCCGGGTAACAACCTCATCAGGCGTACCGATCACATTATTGGCCCGCATATTTGCTGGCGAATACATCTCGATCTTCGCTATTTCTTCGTCGCTGAGGGGCTTGATTAAGCCTTGTGTGACGGGCCGCTCGTTCTTGAACCATGCGCCGAAGTAGCAATAAAAGCGGCTGATTTCCTCGGAGCCTTGCAAAACGTCGTCCTCATTATCCCCGACATAGGTATGGCGAAGGAGCATTATTTGCGGCCGTTTAATTTCAGGATGGTTTTCACAAGCCTGATTAAAACGTTCCATCAGGCTTTCAACTTCCTCATCACCCAGCCAAAGGGGCGTCACTTGAACGTTACAGCCATTAGCAACCGCAAAGTCATGCGAATTGGGGTCGCGCGCCGCAACCCACAAAGGTGGGTGAGGGGTCTGTATTGGTTTGGGCGATGAAGTTGTCGCGGGGAACGACCAGGTTTCCCCTCTATGCTCGTAATCTCCAGCCCAAAGACCTTTGATCGC
>CAXMNO010000023.1:0-3910 GCA_964194655.1 uncultured Acidimicrobiia bacterium | reverse complement strand
CGTACTTGATCGCCATTGGTGGCTCCACATCCTTCCACAACATACGCTACCCTACCTACCTAGCCCGGGCTTCAAATTTAGGGCTTTCGTAGCAAATTGAGCCGTGCGGGATTTTCAAAGCAGTAGTCGTTATCGCGCCGTACCGCGGACGCCAGGAATCCTTCTTTCAGCGACGCTTCAGCCGTATTCACAGCGTCACGCCTTGTTTCATCCACGGATACCAGCCTCTCAAGAAAAGTTTCGACATCCGGGTAGCTGATAGGGGCGAGGTATTCCAGCTCCGACTCTTCGACGAAAAGGCCCGAGCTGACCACCGAACGCAACGCGCGGTAAGCTGAAGCGCGGACCTCCGTCTCGTCATCAATCGTACGAGTTATTTCAAAGTAAGATCCTTCGGCGATCGGCTCTTCAATATAATGAAAGCCACCACGCTTTAGAACTCGGTGTGCCTCCTGCAAGGCTGGGATTTGCGATCCGACAGGCACGTGATGGAGGGCGTTGAAGTAAATCACGGCATCAAAGGACTCTTCGCAAAGGGGTAAGTTTTCGCCATAGCCAAAGAGGTAAATTTCATCGCATACAGTTTTTGCAGCACGTGCGCGGTTGATCTGCCCGTCCGAACATTCAAGCCCGGTCACACGGGCACCTTCACGCGTCATCAACCGGACCAGCGATCCCTCCCCGCAGCCAACATCTAAAATGCGCTTTCCTGAAAGACCGATGTTGGCCCTCAGGACATCGCCATGCTTCCTTAGGGGCCTAGTTTTCGCCGCTGCTATTGTATCCGTCATCGCCTTTGCCTCCCCCATGGAGAGGGTAGAGCCCCAAGGGCAACTTGGGAACCACTTTCAACTAAAATTCGAAGCTACAAGAGAGAGTTAAGCTGAAAATTCAAGAAACCGCAGACTCAAGGATCGTTCTTATTTAGGCGACTGCGCATTTCGGCAGCGCGCGCCTGGCGAATGGCTCGATCTTCCCGGTAGGCGTGTTTTTGTTCCTCGCGCCAGAAGATCATGACCTTTCGCCGATAGCTATTGCTCCTCTTCACATCGCGGGAGTGATAGTACCCGACCGCCTTGCGCCAAGAATGCGCTTCGCGCCGGAGATCAGTCAAAAATGCAGCCGCATAGGCGATGTTCGACAAAGGATCGAATGCTTCTTCCAGCGATATAAAAGCTTTGCCATGATAACGCAGGTTAACCTGCATACAGCCGACATCGATGTTGGTTACACCGCGGGTCCTTAAACGCTCAACCTCCGCAATAGCCTCCGACTTATTGGCCAAAAAGCGTCCACGCCCCTCCGCCATAACCGTCCAGGGCCAGGCAGAAACTGCCCTATCACCCGGCAAAGCCCGCCCGGATTCAGTCCTGGCAATTGCGGTTAACAAATGGGCGGGGACACCGCTGATTTCCTCAACAAGCCTTGTTTCGTCGTGACAGGAATTTTCATCATTTTCAATAGCTTGAGCGGATGTTTGGATACTCCAAAGTATCACGGCGCCCAACAGCGTCACGATCTTGGGCCAGGCGCCAAGGTGCCTGGTAGACCTTGGTAGGAAAGCGTTCATGACCATTAAGAAGCAAAGGTCATGCCAAATTAGCGCGGGGCTTTGGGCTGGCAGGAGTGCCGAAAGTGCAGGCGTCTAAAGGCCTTGCCTTGTCAGGTCGGCCAAATCTTCCATAAGGCCACCGATATCTTCCTTTAGTTTGGAGAAGCGTGCGCTTCGTTCCATGCAGGTCTCATCCATATAAAGGCGGCGGCTAATTTCGATTTGCAGGCAGTGAACGGCCTCATCAGGGCGGCCATAGTGGCGTGTCACAAATCCGCCTGCGTAGGGATTGTTGCGGACCACCGTATATCCAGCCGCTCTCAGATTTTCTTCCGCGCATTCGCTCACTCTCGGATCACACGCTTGGCCAAAAGCATCACCGAGTACGAAATCCACGTTTTCCAGTCCGTTCATGCCCTTCCCTCGCACGCCCTTGGACGGCATGGAATGGCAATCGATCAAAAGACAAAACCCGAAAATGCGCTGGGTCTGCTCGATCAACTCTTTGAGGGTCGTGTGATAGGGCCAATAATAGCCTCTGATGCGCCGCAGCGCCTCGGCGAATGTGAGTTTACCGTGATATATTTCCGCGCCGTTGGCCACGACTTTGGCAATGGTCCCAAGACCTGCCGCGACGCGTGGCGAGCCGGTATTTGCATAAGCGGGTAGCGCATCGGCGAACATCTCGGGGTCCAGCTCAAAAGGTTCGCGATTCGGATCGACAAAAGCACGTGGAAAATGCGCACGCAGCAAAGGCGCACCGACGGCGGGGGCTGCTGAAAAGATCTCGTCTACAAAGCTATCCTCGCTACGTCTCAATTCCAGCGGCGAAAGGCGCGAAGCTGCGATAAATTCTAAAGGATAGTTCTGTCCACTGTGAGGGGACGCGAATACCATCGGCACGCGTCGCTCACTTGGCTCCAGCACTTCATGCGAACCCACGGCAAATTCCTCTGACAACAAAGCATCCATTCTTATATCGCCTCTTCTTATAAAATCTTAAAGCCATAGGCCGCCCACTGTCATTCGCTTTCCTCTTTTTTAGCGGCACCGCGGGGATTTTCCGGCCTTGGGGCTCGTTTGAGGTGCATTTTCGCCCCATCATACCTAGACCAAGGAGTGTCAGCAGGTTTAATCTCTGTTTAGGGTTCAAGGGTATGTTGACGCCAAGAGGAAACATTTAATCGGTCATCTTCAAACTCTTTAGACCACGAACATCGGATAGGACTACGAATGGCTAACATCATGCTAGCGGAGGACGATCGGTCCATGCGCGAATTCCTCGCACGAGCACTACGCCGCGCAGGGCATGAGGTCGATGATGTTGGCGATGGAATGGAAGCCTTCGAGGCGATCCAACGCCATTCCTATGATCTCTTACTGGCCGATGTCGTGATGCCTGGATTGGATGGCATTGAGTTGGCAAGACGTGCGTCCAAGGAACAACCCGGCATCAAGGTCATGTTTATCACTGGATTTGCAGCCGTCGCATTAAAAGCGCGTGATGAAGCGAGCCGCGGAGCCCGCGTCCTATCGAAGCCCTTCCACTTAAAAGATCTGGTGGAAGAGGTGGACATGATGCTCACCGCTTAAGGCTTTCTAACCCTAAGGCACCCCTTTCCTCCATGCCCTTCGAACCAACGCGGATGATGTTGGAATAAAAGGCCAAGATTGGACTTGTCATCCAGCTCTTGCTCGGCTAAGAAATCGCCCGCGCCGTGATGTCGGACGGCGCGATGCGGGAGAGCTCTACGTTGACAACGTAGAGAAAACGCGGAAGGATCGCTACGTTACGGAATTGGTGTAGTGGTTGAATTTTCCACTCCTGTCCAAGAGGGGCGCTTAGTTCAGCGGTAGAACGCTTGCTCGACACGCAAGAGGTCACTGGTTCAATCCCAGTAGCGCCCACCAGACTTTTTCTCTGCACATCGCCGTCGGCCAACCCGATGTGCTGGCTCCGCCTCGAAGTTCCTCTTCTCACCTCCACCATTTTATGTTTGCGGGTAGCCGCCACACCAGCCCTACCCGCTTGGTTCCGGCTCGAGGTTTCTTCGCTCATCTCCGCCAAAGAAATTAGTGCAAAGTATGCTGGTTTTCCCAGCTACAAAATGGCAACTTGCCAAATAGTCGACGACGGATCAGAGGTCGCATAAAAGCCGAAAACCTCGACACGCTCCGATCTGACAGGCACATCCTCGGATCTTGTGCAGCAAAATGCTTGGTCGAATGCGTGTCCTAATAAGACCTACTTCGGGGGGTGGGATGGGGGCTCGCGAGAACTAGGGTGGCACTAGATTGTCGCAAGATTTTCCCGGGTCTTCCCGTCAGATTGAATTGGTAGCCTTTAAGGAAGGAGGA
>CAXMNO010000022.1:0-5012 GCA_964194655.1 uncultured Acidimicrobiia bacterium | reverse complement strand
CAATTCCAGGAATTTTGCGTTCGATCATAAAGCGCTTCATAGTGATTCTCTCCTGTTCGAGTTTTCGACGAGACCCACTGCACCGCGAGCATTATGGACGAAAACCGTGACTGTGGCGAGCGGGGGTGTGAAGCACACAGGCCGTCATCTCGCTTCCAAATATTCAAGTACTTAGATATGCTGTTTCCATGTCAAGAAGACATGGTCGAATAGAGCAGTTTGACTTGCGGCGGCGGGCTCTTTTGTGGGGAATTTCTGCCTTCGCCACTTTTGCTGCCACGTTGCGGGTGGCGCCTGCTTGGGCGCGGCCAGTCGGCGATATTGATCATCTCCTGATCGAGGCAGCCGTAAACTCGATCCGCGATACAAAATCCGCCAATGTGATTTGGCGGGCTTTTCAGGCCGCTTACCCGCGCCAAGGCAAAAATGACGTCCTGCTAGCGCTTCGCCAATCACTTCGAGATCTAGGGGAAGAGCACGCCTATCAAAGTTTATCTTCGCTGGTGACCTCGCTGAAACGCGCCATCCGGTCGGATTTTGCCGAGGGTAGGGTTTTGGAGCTGAATGGCTGGATCCTCAGTCCCACCGAGGTAAGGCTTTGCGCGCTAGCGAGCGGAAGGTGGGCGTCATAGAATGATTTTCGATGCGCACGACCTTCAACCCGATCAACTATTGAACTGCGACATTTGCGTCATTGGCGCCGGTGCGGCTGGGATAACCGTGGCGCGGGAATTTTCCGGCAAAGCTATAGAGATTTGTTTGCTCGAAGGCGGCGGTCTTGAGTGGGCTGAAGAAAGCCAGGCGATTTATAAAGGGCAGAACAGCGGTTTACCCTACGATGATTTGGACATCTCCCGTCTGCGCTATTTCGGCGGCACAACAAACCATTGGAATGGCAGGTGCCGGCCCCTTTCATCCATCGATTTCGAGAGAAGGTCTTGGGTTGAAGGGAGTGGTTGGCCGATTGCGAAAGAGGATCTTCTCCCTTTTTATCGCCGCGCCCATCCGTTGTTGGAGCTCGGATCATTCGGCTATGACGAAGAGGATTGGCGCGCCTTTGGCTTTCCGGTGCTTGGCACCGATGCGCGTAAGCTCAATCAATTTCTGTGGCGCTACAGTTCCCCAGTTCGCTTTGGTGAATCTTATGGCGATGAATTGAATGCTGCGGCAAATATCCGCGTTATCTTGAACGCCAATGTCACTAATATTGGTGCAAATCGTGAGGGCAATGCGATAGAGGGCTTGGCCTTTCGGACCTTTGACGGGCGAAAGGGGCGCGTTGTCGCTAAATCCTACGTTCTCGCTTGCGGTGGCATTGAAAACCCGCGCTTGCTGCTAGCTTCCAATGATGTGCAACAAAAAGGCCTTGGCAACGAATATGACGGCGTTGGCCGCTACTTCATGGCTCATGCAAATGTCACGGCGGGCCAAATCGTCTCAAGTTCTCCAGAATTCTTGGTTGATTGCTTGGGGCGCAGGCAAATCGACGAAGGAGAAGTGCTTGGCGGGCTGCAGCCCAGCGAGGCGCACCAAAAAGCGGAGGAGATCTTAAATGCTGGTGTAAGGCTGTCGCTTTTTGCTTCTCCAGAATCAGGAGTCGTCGCGGCCCGCGACATCAAGGATAGCGTAAAGGCCGGAAACCTGCCGGATGATTTTATGGAAAAGATATGGCGTGTGATTCGTGATATAGATGATGTCGCGGAAGCGACCTGGCGGCGCTATGTCGATGGTGTGGAGATCCTTGGGCCTGATCCGGTTGTTGCACTCAACATGATCGTAGAACAGGCGCCAAATCCAGTTTGCCGGATCACCTTAACTGAAGATCGTGATGCGTTGGGATTGCCACGGGTCGCCCTGTATCTGGGGCTTAGCGAATTGCACCGTCACACTGTCAATGTCGTAACCAGGCTCGTTGCGGGTGAGGTTGGCAGGCTGGGACTGGGCAGGGTTCAGCTTGCAGATTGGCTGCTTGATGAGGAGGCGGACATCGCACCCGATTTAAGGTTCAGCAGTCACCACATGGGCACGACGCGTATGGCGGATAACCCACGCCGCGGTGTGGTCGATAAGGATTGCCGGGTTCACGGGCTTTCAAATCTCTATATTGCCGGCAGTTCAGTCTTTCCAACCGGGGGCTTCGCCAATCCGACCTTGACGATAGTTGCGCTGGCATTGCGCCTTGCAGACCATCTCAAGTCTCAGCACGATAGAGAATAGTTAAGAAAATCAATTGCTAAGCTAATTTTTGCAAACCGGGTATGAAACAGCGCCGAAGAAGGAGAGCGCCCTATGGGATCGAGTGATGATTTGACGGCGAAGGAGCCCGCAAGCACCGGCAGAGATTTTTTGGAAGCAGCAATGGCAGCCAGTGCGCTTGCGGCCTTCGCCGATGGGACTGTGAGCTCCTCTGAAAGGCACCGGATCGGTGCAATTATTGTCGGCCACAGCAAGATACGCGCTGAAGATTCTGAAGTTGCGATCGAAGTCTTTGATGCTTACCTCCGCGCGCTTGAGAAAGACGTCGACACCGCCGAGAAGATGCTGGCCGGTAAGCTGAGAAGAATCGCAGATCATAAGGCTGATGCAGAGCTGATTGCAGGTATTGTGCTTGCGATAAGCCATGCGGACGGCGAGTTCGTCTATGCGGAGAAGATGCAGTTCCAGACAATCTGCGAACTTCTCGGCGTCGATGCGACAAACATTAAACCGCTTTGATATCAACGATCTAAGGAACATCGGTTTTAAAAGAATTCTTGGCTTCCCTCTTTTGCTGGTCTGACGTTAAGATATAGGCGTCTCTCTATATTTCTCTGAGTTCGTAAAGAATGGTGCTGCGGAATGTTAGCTCCCTCTAAGGCGCGCGACGTTTCGCTTTTGGGATGAGTGTTGCGAAACTGAGGTGGAACCTCTCTTAGATGAGGAACAAGGAGAAAGTCGATGTCTACAAGTGATGTCCAGGTTGATAACGGCGTTAATGTTGCAGCGTTGCTGGAAGCACGTGATGCGCTAACCGAGGCGCCGGAAGCTGCTAAGTTCAGCTGGCAGGCGACCTGCAAGTGGATGAACGGCACACACTCTCATTCAACGGTCGAAGGCTTCTTTGGGCTGGGAGAAAATCAAACCCACAAAACCGTCTTCAGTTTCGATGCAGATCATCCTGAAGTTTTTGCCTCTGAAGATAATGGCGCAACGCCGGTCGAATATGTGCTCGTCGGTCTTGCTAGTTGTCTCACAGCAGGAATAGCTTCGGTCGCACAGCACCGTGAAATCCAACTGCATTCGGTTACCGTGACGATCAAGGGCTCAATGGATTTGCAGGGCATTCTTGGTATCGACAGCGATGTGCGCAACGGTTTCGATGGCATTCACATAAAATTCGATATCGACGCAGACGCAAGCCAGGAGGATATCGAAGCCGTGGTTGCCCAATCGCAAAAACGCTCGGCCGTCTTTGATATCGTCACCAACCCGACGAATGTAAGCGTGGAAGTGAACTAAGTCGCGGCTGAACGGTGAGTTCTCCTCGCAGCACAACTACTGTCATTATCGGTGCCGGGCATGCCGGGCTGGCGATGAGCCGATGTCTTGGCGAGCGCGGCATCGATCACGTCATCCTTGAGCGTGGCGAGGTTGCTAACTCCTGGCGTTATGAGCGTTGGGATTCTCTCAGGCTACTGACCCCCAACTGGCAGAGCCGCTTGCCAGGCTTTGGCTATGAGGGCGATGACCCAGACGGCTACCGTAATATGACCGAGGTCGTGGCCTTTATCGAGCGCTATGCAGATGTCATCGAGGCACCGCTTGAAAGAAATACCCGTGTCACCTCCCTTAAACGAAACGAGAGTGGCTACCATGTCGCCACAAACCAGGGAGATTGGCACGGCCGCACTGTGGTAATGGCCTCAGGCGCTTGCAATAGGGCGAGCACCCCTAAGGCCGCCCGGGCCGTGCCGCCGGAGATCTCGTGCCTATCTTCCATGGACTATAAAAATGCTGGTCAGTTAGCCGACGGCGGCGTCCTTGTCGTGGGCGGTTCCGCAACCGGCACACAGCTAGCCTACGAAATCCATAAATCGGGCAGGCCGGTAACGCTCTCAACCGGCGAACACGTGCGCGCTCCGCGTTTCTATCGCGGTCGGGACATTGAACGGTGGATGGATAAAGCAGGCGTTCTGGATGAACGCTTTGACGAGGTGGATGATATATTAAGAGCACGCCGCGTCCCCTCGATCCAATTGACTGGGTCGGATAAGCGCATGACCCTTGATTTAAATGCGCTGACATCCATCGGGGTTAAGATTGTTGGGCGTTTCGCCGGAATTAACGGCACCAAGGTCCAGTTCTCAGGCGGCTTGCATAACGTCTGCGCCCTGGCCGACTTGAAGATGAACAGACTCTTGAAGCTAATCGACGAATGGGCGAGCGAGAATGGCATGGACGGCAAAGTGGCGCCCGTGGAGCGGTTTCCCTCGACTGAAGTTGATGACGCGCCACCACTTAGTCTGGACCTCGCAAGTGGGGAGATTAAGACGATCCTTTGGGCGACGGGCTATCGTCCTGATTTCTCATGGCTGGAGGTGCCTGTCCTCGACCGTAAGGGCTTGGTCCGCCACGATGGCGGCGTTGTCGCGGGGGCGCCTGGCCTCTATTTGATGGGCATGCAGTTTTTGCGCCGCCGCAAGTCCGCGCTTATCGATGGCGCCGCAGATGATGCCCGTGATCTAAGCGATCATCTAGCAGCCTACCTTGATGGGGGTGGTCAAGTCACCTCCTGACGAACCTCTACGACCGTAATACCCAAAAGCTTCCATTTATTCTCGATCGGTGCCAAGTCCAGAATCGCGTAAAAGCGCATGCGGCGCTGGTGAAGATGGCCCCAGTGAGTGGCACGGGCATCCACAGACCACTCCGCGTAGGCTTGAAACCCAGGGCGCCCGTCGAGCCTTGCAATATCGCGCACGCTAACGTCCGAAATGGATTTGGCCTGTGCCACACCACCGCCCAGGATTTCG
>CAXMNO010000021.1:0-4420 GCA_964194655.1 uncultured Acidimicrobiia bacterium | reverse complement strand
GGCGACAACCTAAAAGGTGGGCAAAATCCTCACCTCGACCGGCAGCATCAAGGTCATGAAGATGATCCAGAACGCTGTGCGCCTGAAAGGAAAGTGAAAGTAGACAATCGCAAAGGCAGCAATGATTGAAATGGTGATTTTCCCGATGGATATGGAAAGCGCCATTATTAAGGAATTCAGCAACATTCGCCCAACAGGGCCGCCGCCCGCACCCTCGACACCTTGTCCGAGGATCTGGCTGTAGTTCTTCATGAAGGAATCGCCGGGCCAGAAGGGGACGACACCGGAAACAAGCCTTGCGCCCTCATGGGTCGAGGCGACGAAGGTCACCCAAATGGGATATGCGACTAGGCCAACGCCAAAAAGCAGGATCAGGTGCGAAAGGATCGTCAGCCAAGGGCGATTTTCGACCATGGTCTAATACTCCACCTTTCGCTCGATATAGCGGAATTGAATGACCGTCAAAACAGCAACGATCCCCATCAAGATTACGGACTGCGCGGCGGAGCTTCCAAGGTCGAGCCCGATAAAGCCGTCGTTGAAGACTTTGTAGACCAGGATTTCGGTGGCGCCTGCCGGGCCGCCTTGCGTCGTCGCATGGACTATGCCGAAGGTCTCAAAGAAGGCGAAAACGACATTCACCACGAGCAAAAAGAAGGTCGTCGGCGACAGCAGCGGAAAGACAATCGTCCAAAACCGCCTTATAGGGCCAGCGCCATCGATTGCCGCTGCCTCGACCAACGAGCGGGGAATGAACTGTAAACCTGCGAGGAAGAAGAGGAAGTTGTAACTCACCTGCTTCCAGGCAGACGCGATGATCACCAAGATCATTGCATCACCCCCGCTAAGCGTGTGGTTCCAATCGTAACCAAGCGACTTTAGGACATAGGCCGCAGACCCGATCGATGGATTGAAAAGGAAAAACCACAAAAGGCCAGCGATGGCCGGCGCAACAGCATAGGGCCAGATCAAAAAGGTCTTATAGAATAACCCGCCACGCAACACCCTGTTCGCCATCGTAGCGAACAGGAGAGATACGCCCATCGACAAAAGCGTCGTCGCGGCGGAGAAAAGAATTGTGCGCACGAAGCTTGCCCTGTAGCGCGCATCGGCAAAGAGTTCTGTAAAATTCTCGAACCACACGAACTCGCGCGAAAGACCAAAGGCATCTTCCACAAAAAGCGACGTGAAGAGAGCTTGGCCCGCAGGCCAAATGAAAAAGACGAGTGTTATTGCGAGCTGTGGGACCAGCAGCAAAATGGGAAGGGCTTTATGCCCGAAGAGAACGCGTTTTTGCATGAGGGCCTTGAGCTAAAGAGCCAAGTGCTAAAAAGACTCTGGTCCTCCCTCCCGCAGCTTTGCAGCGTGGGAGGGAGGACCAGCGCCCATGGTCAAAATCAGTTTATCTTTTCGAACTTGCGCAGCAATTCATTGCCGCGTGCAACGGCGTCATTGAGCCCGGTTTGGGCGTCTTTGTCGCCATTCCAGATTGCTTCCAGCTCATCGTTAATGACGTCGCGGACCTGTACGAAATTACCGAACCGCAGACCTTTGGAATTCTCCGTCGGCGCCTTTAGCGTCATCTGCATGATGGCGATGTCCGCACCCGGATTGGCATCGTAGTAGCCTTGCTCCTTGGTTAGTTCAAAGGCTGCATGTGTGATCGGCAGGTATCCGGTGAACTGGTGCCAATCGGCCTGCACTTCGGCAGACGAGAGATAGGAGAAGAACTTCGCAGCCCCCTTATACTCGGCCTGATCGTGGCCGCGCAGGACCCAAAGTGTGGCTCCGCCAATAATCGAGTTTTGCGGTTCCGCCGCGAGGTCTGGCCAATAGGGCAGCATGCCCATTCCGACCTCGAAGTTTGCCGCGTTTGCCAAGACACCAGCGCGCGCGGCAGACGAGTTCATGTACATCGCACATTCGCCGCTATAGAACTTCGGTGCTGAATCTGAACGACGCCCGCCATAATCGAAGATTTTCGACTTCTGCCATTCTGCCATTTTGCTGATGTGATAGGCTTGTGGACCACCGTTGAAGGTGAACACCGTATCGGTACCCCCGAAGCCATTGGACTTTGAGCCAAAGGGGACATTGTGCCAGGCAGAGAAGTTTTCCAAATGGACCCACGATTGCCATCCGGTGGTGAAGCCGCAGGTGTAGCCGGCTGCTTGAATAGCCTTGGCGGCGGCCTCTAGCTCTGGCCAGGTCGCAGGCGCATGGCTCGGATCGAGGCCTGCAGCGCTGAAGGCATCTTTGTTGTAGTAGAGGATAGGCGTTGAAGAATTAAATGGCATCGAGAGCATATTGCCCTCGGTATCGCTATAATAGCCTGTTACCGCCGCGAGGTAGTCCTTGGGGTCGAAGCTTTCGCCCATGTCCGACATCAATTCATGAACAGGGTAAATCGCGCCCTTGGCCGCCATCATAGTCGCGGTGCCGACCTCAAAGACTTGGACGATATGAGGGTGCTGGTTGGAGCGAAAGGCAGCAATCGCGCTGGTCATCGTTTCGGTGTAGTTGCCCTTATAAACGGCTTTTATGACATAGTCGGACTGCGAGGCATTGAAGCCAGCGGCAATTTCCTCAACCTTCTCGCCAAGCTTTCCACCCATGGCATGCCACCATTGGATTTCCGTAGCGGCAAGGGCGCTCACGCTGCTTGAGAGCGTGATAGCCGCTGTGGCAACGGCTGTCGTCAATTTTATAGGAATTCGCATTATGGATTCTCCCTGACTGCTTGTTATTTTTCTATTCTTGGCCCTAGGCTGGCCATCCGCATTGGGGCGACCACGATTTGCTGGGGGTACGGTACCCAAGTTGCGGAATTTTGGCGAGGGAGATTAAACAGCGATGACGAAATTGTTAAATCATTCCCCCATTGGTCCAAAGATCCTAGCCGATACCACCTTCAGCCATTTCGGAGCGGCACAAAACGCATCGTAAAGCTGCGCCAGATATCATAGCTTTCGCTTGGCAGGTCAAAGGGGCTACAGCTTTTGAGCGCGCGGCGCGCCTCGAGCACAAAGCCCTTGAAGCGTTCGTCGCGTACCATACGCGCCGAATCTTGAATATATACATTTTGCAATGCACCATCGGGCGCGAAGCTTACTTGGATCGCAGCGGTAAAGTTTCTCATTTTCTTTATCTTTCCAGGACGGATGTGCCAGCAGCGCGCGACTTGGGCGCGGACTTGGCGGATGACCGCCCAAAGCTTTGGATTACGCTTTACCTGCGCTTCCTCATCCTGAAGATTGGCAAGATTAGCCAAAAGCTCCGCCGCGTTTTGCGGCGGGCTCGGTATATCTGATTCGGCGCTGGGTTCCGCGGTGGCTCGAGCGTTCTTAGTGACGAGTTCTGGAATTTCGGCAGCGTCGCCCGCCTCCGCTGGCGGCTGATCCTGCAAAGCCTCATTGCTTCCGGCAATTTCCGGTTCTGGTTCGCGCTGAGGCTCTTCTTGCGGTGCTTTTGCTGGTACGGAGGCGAGTTGGGGTTTACGCCTCGGTATTGGGGGTTGTGGAATTGAGGGCGGTATCGGCAATTCTTCGACGACGGGAGCGGTGCCGGAAGGCTCGTTCAATACGTCAGCTTCAAGCGGCGTTTCAGGCTCCAGCGCGGGGGGGTCTTCGGGCTCAACGCTAATTTCCGGCTGCGTAGTCGCCACATCCAGCTCGGGCGATACCTCCGGTTCTGGTAAAGGCTCGGTTGCGACGCTGGCTTCCACTTCGCTCTCTCTTGCCTCAGCTTCACGTGGCTCTTCAGGTTCTGGAATACTCGCGAGCTCTGGCTGGGCTTCTGCTTCAATCTCTGCCACTTGAGGTTCGACGGGTTTGGCAGGTGGTTCTGGTATTGATGGCTTGGGCAGTGCCTCTGCTTCCAGGGCACCGGCTTGTTCCGGAAGTGTCTCTTCAGGTAGCTGTGCCGCGTTAATGCTTAAGTCTGCGATGTCACGAACCTCGGTCGAATCGCGTGGCGGCTTTTGCTCACTCAAGTCATTCGGTGCAACCGGTGGGACAAGAGCTTCTTGAAAGACCACCTCCAAGGGAATTTCTTGAGGACTTTCAAAAATCTCCCCGCTTGGTTCGAAATGATAGATGAGCGCTAAAAGCCCGGCATGAAGCAGAAGGGACGCAATAACACCAACGCTCAGGTAAGGACTTTGCCCCATTAAGTAGCTTCTTTCGCCCCTGGAAAGACATCAATAACCAGGCCATCACTTGGGATGCCAGAAGCTTCCAGCAACTGCGCCAAGGTTATGCCCTTCGCGCGTGCAAAGAGTTGGTCGGCGCCCTCGAAGTTAGCGTTGGCGTAGCTTTCGAAAATCTGTGCATTCTCCACCGTGTCGCTCAACTCATAGCGTTCGGCAAAGTCGCGCCAAATGTCTCCGATGCCGGGGCAAGGCACCGCACTATGGATATTA
>CAXMNO010000020.1:0-3882 GCA_964194655.1 uncultured Acidimicrobiia bacterium | reverse complement strand
CACCAATCATCCAGGCGCCCAGATGGGCCTTTCGTCGTCATGAACTGTGCGACGATGCACCCCGACCGCTTTGAAGCTGAACTCTTTGGCGTTGCCCCCGGCGTGGACGGGAACGATCAGGCCGGCCGTATTGGCACTTTTGAACGCGCGCACAGCGGGACGCTGCTTTTGGATGAAGTTGCCGACATGCCCTTTGAAACGCAGGGCAAAATCGTTCGCGTTCTTCAAGATCAGAGCTTCCATCGTGTTGCGGGCGATCGCCGTATCGGTGTAAATGTCCGGGTCATTGCCTCCACCAACCGCGACCTTCCAGGTCTCATCGGGGAAGGGCGCTTTCGCGAAGATCTTTATTACCGCCTCAACGTCGTTCCTCTTGCAGTGCCGCCTTTAAGTGACCACCGTGAGGACATTCCAGAACTTTGCGTGCTGTTCATGAAGCGCGCTTCTCTCGCAACAGGCGTCCCCGAGCGCCGCTTGGACATAGACGCAATATCTGCCCTTCAAGCATACAACTGGCCTGGCAATACGCGTCAGCTCCGTAATGTTATCGACTGGATTTTGATTATGGCTCCCGGTGGGCCTAACGATCCTGTAAGGTCAGAACACCTCCCAACAGAAATCGGCATGGAAAATCCGGCAACCTTAGTTGGCCGCCGCCAGGAGGAGGTGATGTCGCTCCCACTGCGCGACGCACGTGAGGTTTTTGAGCGTCGGTACCTCGAAGCACAGGTTCATCGATTTAGCGGTAACATCTCGCGGACGGCCACATTCGTAGGTATGGAGCGATCAGCCTTGCACCGCAAACTACGCTCGCTCGGCATCAGTGCAAATGACCGAAATTGACACAAATATTTCGCACCACAGGTAAAGAGCTTGCGGTGTGCTGTACGATCAATTTATCAGGTGTGTGGAGTTAGGTGACTAATTTTTATTTTTGGGATCGGGCCGCGGTTTTTCCAATCACCGCCGGATCGAGGGCAGGGGAATGAAGGTTATAATTTGCGGTGCGGGCCAGGTCGGCTTCAACATCGCGCGCTATTTAGCAAGTGAGAACGCCGACGTTACGGTCATCGATCAGTCAGAGGCATTGATCGAAAAAATCAAGGATTCCTTGGAAGTTCAAGGCCTCGTCGGCTTCGCATCCCACCCAGACGTGCTAGAGCGGGCGGGCGCTGAAAATACAGAGATGCTAATAGCCGTCACCTACGCTGATGAGGTAAATATGGTGGCGTGCCAAATCTGCCATTCCCTTTTCGGTGTTCCGACAAAAATTGCGCGCATCCGCCACCAGGGGTATTTGGATCAGCGATGGTCCGACCTCTATAGTCGCGACAACATGCCAATCGATGTGGTGATATCGCCTGAGATCGAGGTGGCTCGCGCGATTGAGCGCAGGCTGGAGGTGCCGGGTGCCTTTGATGTGCATCCACTCGCCGATGGTAAGGTCAGTCTTGTCGGCATGCACTGCACCGCCGACACACCGGTCATTCACACACCGTTGCGGCAACTAACGTCACTTTTCCCGGAACTTCATGCGGTCGTCGTCGGCATTTGGCGCGATGGACGCGGCATCGTCGCCGGACCACAAGAACAGATATTGCCAGGCGATGATGTTTATCTTGTCGCTGAAACCAGTCACATGGGACGCGCAATGTCCGCTTTTGGCCACGAGGAGAAGGCCGCGCGCCGGATGGTCATGGTCGGAGGTGGAAATATTGGGCTTTACCTGGCCCAAGCCATCGAAGAGCGACACCCGCAAGTGAACCTGAAGCTCATCGAGGTTAATAGGGAGCGTGCGGAGCATGTCGCGCACCACCTTGAGCGAACGGTGGTCATCAACGGAAGTGCGCTGGATACTGAAATACTCGAGGAAGCCAACGTCTCCGCGTCTGAGACGATGATCGCTGTCACCAACGATGACGAGGTCAATATCCTGGCCTCACTTTTGAGCAAGCGTTACGGCTGCAAAAGGGTGGTCACGTTGATAAATTCCGGCACCTATGCGCCCTTGATGGGATCGCTGGAGATCGACACCGTCGTTAGCCCAAGAGCGATCACAGTATCGACGATCCTCCAACATGTGCGCCGTGGCCGTATCAGATCCGTTCACTCCCTACCTGAAGGCTTTGGCGAGGTCATTGAGGCAGAGGCTCTCGAGACCTCAAGCCTTGTCGGCGTTCCTCTGCGCCATGCAGACTTTCCAGAGAGCGCAATCGTCGGCGCAGTCGTCCGCGACGGGGAGGTCATTCTTCCACGCGGTGATACGATCATTCGGGCAAACGACCTGGTCGTTATATTCTCAGCCAGTGCCGCAGTTAAACAAATTGAAAAGATATTTGCCGTAAAGCTCGAATTTTTCTAAGAAAAATTAATTTCCGATACTGAATCTACTGTAGGAATTTCATAATGACGACGCCTCCAACAGCTTTGGTTTTCGATTGGGACAATACCCTGGTCGACACATGGAAGGTCATCCATAGCGCCCTTGAGATCACCTTCCAGGCCATGGACCGCGAGCCTTGGACCTTAGAAGAAACCAGAACAAATGTGAGAGCGTCGGCGCGTGAGGCCTTTCCCAAATTATTTGGGGTGAGGGCCGAGGAGGCGACTAAAATTTTTTACCAAGCATTTGAGCGGTGCCACCTGGATATCCTACAGCCTCTTAAAGGCGCAGAATTGCTTCTCGATTACCTCAAAAACCGTGAGGATATTTTTGTCTCAATTCTAAGCAACAAAAGGGGCGATTTTTTGCGCCGTGAAATTACTCACCTGAAATGGGGCCCGTATTTTCAAAATGCCGTTGGCGCCGAGGATGCCCATATCGATAAGCCAGCACCAGAGGCGATGATCGCGGCGCTGGAAGGAAGTGGCCTAAAGCCAAGCGGCGAAGTTTGGATGGTCGGCGATACGGATATAGATATGGTCTGTGCTTCGAATAGTGGTTGTAATGGCATTCTGCTTCGCCCCAGTCCGATGGTCCCCGGCGAATTCGGTGACTATGAGCCCAAAGCATATTTTTCGAGTTGCGAAAATTTCCTCCGATATCTCTCAAAGCTCGAGTAACGCTGGCTTTCAGCGAATCCGGGCCTTAGAATAATCCAGATGAAAATCGCTCAGTGCTGTATCTTCCCAATCAGGTGCAGGCATGATAGTAGTGATTGAATCTGAGTGATAAAGGCTTAGATGTTACTTTTGCCGGGTAATGCGCCATTTGGCGATATTTAACCCCCCAACAATACGGCCTGATAAGAGCATAAATAGAAAGATAATCAAGAAAAGGGGATAGACTATGGCTGGCGAACGGAACCAAAACGTCCAAGACGTATTCCTAAACCACATCAGAAAAAACAAGGTTCCGGTAACGATCTTTCTTGTAAATGGCGTTAAACTGCAGGGCATTGTTACTTGGTTTGATAATTTTTCCGTCCTCCTGCGTCGTGATGCACATTCGCAGCTTGTCTATAAGCACGCCATTTCCACTGTTATGCCGGCTGCCCCGGTGCAGCTATTTGAGCCGGCACGTGAAGAGCCGGCACGTGAAGAGACTGCACGTGAAGAGACTGCACGTGAAGAGGCTGCACGTGAAGAGGCTGTGGAAGAGGGCGCATAGCATTGCAAATCTCGGTACTATGATCGTCCGGGTTGGAGTTTTGCGGCCATGACGGTGCGTGCTTTTGTACTCCATCCGGCGCGATTTCGCGCGGGCGATGAACGTGATGCAGCCGAAGACCGCTTGGAAGAAGCCGTCGGACTTGCCTTGGCAATCAACCTTGAAATTGCAGGTGCTGAATGGTTTCCGCTTGGTAAATCTAGGCCCTCCACGCTCCTTGGTAGCGGTAGCGTGGAGCGCTACGCGGATCTCATCGAGGCTGAAGAGATCGA
>CAXMNO010000019.1:0-10411 GCA_964194655.1 uncultured Acidimicrobiia bacterium | reverse complement strand
AGTACGCGGTCGAGGAAGCGTGGAATGCAGGTATAGAGGAGGTCATTTTCGTCACCGGGCGCGGCAAGGCGGCGATCGAGGATCACTTCGACCTTTCCTGGGAATTGAACCAAACGCTTAGCGATAAGGGAAAGACGCGCGAACTTGAGGGTCTTGCGGATATTTCCTCAGAACCTGGCCGGATTTCCTACGTACGCCAGCAAAAGCCGCTGGGCCTCGGTCATGCGGTCTGGTGCGCAAGGAATTTGACAGGCGACGAGCCTTTTGCGGTTCTCCTGGCTGACGATCTGGTTTTGTCGGAGGCGCCGTGTCTTGGGCAACTGCTGGCCGTTTATGAGAAGGTCGGGGGGAACATCGTCGCCGTCGAGGATGTGCCGCGCGAACACACCAACCGCTACGGAATTCTTGATGTCGTGGGCGAGGAGGGGGGCTTGGCCCGAGCCCGCGGCTTGGTGGAGAAGCCAAAACCAGCCGATGCGCCTTCGACGCTTTCCATCATCGGTCGATACATCTTACAGCCCGAGGTGATGGAGGAATTAGGCCGTCAAGAACGCGGCGCGGGCGATGAGGTTCAGCTTACCGATGCCATGGCGCGCACGCTCGATCGCATCTCCTTTCATGGGTTGCGCTTTGAGGGGCGGCGGTTTGACTGCGGCTCGAAGGCTGGATTTTTGGAGGCGAATATCGCCTTCGCGCTGGAGCGCGACGATCTGAAGGACGCGGCGCGGGAAATCCTTGAAAGCTATGCTGGTCGCCGTCGGTAAATAAACGCCGAAAGGCAGAGTAACGAAGCAGAGTCATTGGAAGGTAACGAATGCGAATTGCAATGGTCGGGACGGGCTATGTCGGACTGGTGTCGGCGGCTTGTTTTTCTGAATTCGGCATCGAGGTTGTCTGTGTCGATAATGATGCGAAGAAGATTGAGGACCTGAATGCTGGGGAAATCCCCATATTCGAGCCAGGATTAGAGGTTCTTGTCGGGACCAATCGTGCTGCTGGAAGATTGAGCTTCACGACGGACCTTTCCCAGGCGATCACCGGTGTTGACGCAATTTTTATCGCGGTTGGTACGCCATCCAATCCACGCGATGGCTCTGCCGATCTCTCAATCCTGCATCGAGCGGCTCGCGATATCGCATCTGCCTTGCAGGACTATTGCGTCGTCGTCACGAAGTCGACTGTGCCTGTGGGTAGTGGGCGTGAAGTCGAGCGGATCATCCGGGAGACCAACCCGGATGCCGAGTTCGACGTAGTCTCCAACCCCGAATTCTTGCGTGAAGGGGCAGCGATCAATGATTTTATGCGGCCTGGCCGGGTGGTGATCGGAGCTGAAAGCGCGCGTGCGCAGGAAATTATGCGCGAGATCTATCGCCCGCTCTATTTGATCGAGACACCGATAGTCTTTACGAATTTAGAAACAGCGGAGCTCACCAAATACGCAGCCAACGCTTTTCTTGCCACCAAGATCACCTTTATCAACGAGATCGCCGATATTTGCGAGGCGGCAGGCGCGGACGTGCATGACGTTGCCCGCGGTATTGGGCTTGATGGCCGGATTGGCCGTAAGTTCCTGCACCCTGGGCCCGGCTTCGGGGGATCATGCTTTCCAAAGGATACGCGCGCGCTTAGCCGAACGGCAGCGGCTTTCGGGTGCCCATCACGTATTGTCGATAGTGTGATTGCGGTGAATGAGGAGCGGAAACGGTCCATGGCCCAGCGGGTCATCGATCATTGCGGTGGCACGCTGGAGGGAAAGACGCTTGCTCTCCTAGGGCTTACCTTTAAGCCCAACACGGATGATATGCGTGAAGCCCCCAGCCTCGATATCGTACCAGCGCTCAGCGCAGCAGGCGCAAAAATCCGTGCTTACGATCCGGCAGGTATGGAAAACGCCAAGGAAATGCTGAATGGCCTGGAATGGTGTGAAAGCGCCTATGAAGCGCTTGCCGACGCTGATGCGGTTGTGATCATTACCGAGTGGAACGAATTCCGGGCTCTGGATCTGGAACGTATGAAGGAGCTTTTAAAGCACCCCCGCGTGGTTGACCTTCGCAACGTCTATGATCCAGGCCATATGAAGGAGGCGGGCTTCGATTACTTGGGGATCGGGCGCGGTGCCGCTTCAACGCGCGCTTAGGGGACGTTAAATGAGTGATTTGGATGCAGTGCGCCACAACTTTCATCCGACCCTTCTACGGGAATATGATCTGCGTGGAATCGTCGGCGATACCCTAACCGAGGCAGATGCCCTTGCACTCGGCCGCGCTTTTGGAACCGTAGCGCGCCGCAAAGGCCATAAGGCCATCGCGGTGGGTTGGGACGGACGCCATTCCTCCCCAGGTTTAGCCGGTGCGCTCGCAGACGGTTTGACCTCAATCGGCCTGGACGTCTTGAAGATTGGCCGCGGTCCCACGCCTATGCTTTATTTTGCCACCCACCATTTGGATGTGGGCGGTGGGATTATGGTAACGGGCTCTCATAATCCACCGGATTTCAACGGATTCAAACTGGTTCTGGCCGAGGATTCCTTTTTCGGGACGGCAATCCAAGAACTTGGCCGCATGGCGGCGGAAGCCGATTTCGACCTCGCTGAAGGTGAAAGCGCGCGTGGCGTCATTCGCGATATCGCGGTTTTCGATGACTATGTCGCGCGGATGCTGCAGGATTTTGAACCGGGGCGCCCCTTGAAAGTCGCCTGGGATGCCGGTAACGGAGCGGCAGGTGAGGTCATGGTGGCGCTCACAAAGCAATTGCCGGGTGAGCATATTCTCTTATTTGAAGAGATCGACGGCGATTTTCCCAATCACCATCCTGATCCGACGGTACCTGAGAACCTCAAGGACCTGCGCCGTGCCGTTATCGAAAAGGGCTGCGATCTAGGAATTGGTTTTGATGGCGATGGCGACCGGATTGGCGTTCTGGACGATCAGGGGGAAATCCTCTGGGGTGACCAGATCATGCTCTATCTCGCGCGTGCAATTCTGGTCGAGCGGCCGGGCGCCCCTATCATCGCGGATGTGAAGGCGAGTCAGATTTTCTTCGACGGGATTGCCGAGGCCGGTGGCGAGCCGGTTATGTGCCAGACCGGTCACTCGCTGATAAAGGCTAAGATGAAGGAGCTTTCATCCCCCTTTGCCGGTGAGATGAGCGCTCACATCTGCTTTGGCGATCACTACTACGGCTATGACGATGCGCTCTATGCCGCCGTTCGCGTCTTGAATTGTTTGGGTGCGGGTGCGGCTAGACTTTCGGAATTCCGCCTCTCGCTACCGCGCGTCTACAATACGCCGGAGATCCGCTTCGATTGCTCTGAGGAGCGAAAGTTCGAAGTGGTGGAGGAGGTGCGTCAACGCCTTGCCGAGGCCGGTGCGGACGTTATCGACATCGACGGCGTGCGCGTTAGTTGCCCGGAAGGTTGGTGGTTGCTGCGCGCGTCCAATACACAAGCCGTTCTGGTCGCTCGTTGTGAAGCGCGCAAAGAGGAAGACCTAGAGGTGCTGTTGGATATGTTGCGTCGGCAATTAAAGCAAAGCGGCGTTGAAATGCCAGAATAGCGACCCCAGCAGACCAAGAAAGGCTGGTTAGTTCACCAAATTCTTCGAAATTGTTGCCGTTTGCGGCGGGACCACCAGGCAGGTGTGGCGCATCGCCTTTAAAAGACGGCAGGCCTCGCGCGCATGAGGTTCGGAAAGCCCTATCAGTTGCGCGCGGTAGAGTGCACCAGGTGTGGTATCCACTGCCTGGATAAGGGGATGGGTGTGCAACAAAATTTTCGGTAAGCGCCTTGCCGCTTGCGTTGCCGCCAACTTTGCAGGTGCAAAGTTGGAAAAAGCCCCCACCTGCACACCCCATTGATCGGTCGGTGGTGGGGTAAAATTCCCTTCCGCCAAAACGGCTGCGATGGTCTCGTCAAGCGAAGGTAGCCCGTTTGTCGCATTGGACGGACTGTCTTTCGGCTGCACCTGGGCGAGAGCGACACGCAGGGGATTGCGGCGCGGTGGTGGCATCTCGGCGATAACGGCCCGTTTTATCTGGTTGAATCCCCGATCAAGCAGGGTCCTCATATGGGAATCGCGTGTGCGCGATGAGCGACCGCCGAAGACCACACCAATGATCCGGCGCCCATTGCGCTTGGCCGAAGCCACTAGATTGAAGCCCGAGGCATTGATATAGCCCGTTTTAATGCCATCGGTCCCGTCGTAGTTGCGCAGGAGCGAGTTGTGGTTGCGATATTTACGCCCCTTAAAGGAAAAGGACTGGGTCGCGAAATAGTGATAGTGTTCGGCGTGATCGTAAAGCAGTGCCGCGGCCAATTTCGCCATATCGCGCGCGGTCGAGCGCTGGTGACGGTTATGCAGGCCAGAGGCGTTCCTGAAAGTCGTGCGCGACATGCCAAGATTTTTCGCCTTGGCCGTCATCTTCTTAGCGAACTCGATCTCGGTGCCGCCAAGGGCCTCGGCAAGCACAACGGCTGCGTCATTGGCCGATTCCGTGACGAGGGCTAAAATGATGTCCTTAACGGCAATCTTCTGGCCAGCCTTCAGGCCGAGTTTTGAAGGCGGCATTCCTTGCGCCCGCTTTGAAACGCGGAGTTTTTGGTCGAGTGTCAGCTTCCCGCTATCAAGCGCATCGAAGGCCAGATAAAGCGTCATCATCTTGGTGAGCGAGGCTGGGTAGCGTTTGGTATCAGCGTTGCGGGCGTAGAGGATCTGCCCTGTTTCGGCCTCTATCACGATCGCGGAATAGCGCGCCTCAGCCGTTGGAACCGCAGCGCCAATCGCTGTTATGGTTAAGAAAAGAGCAAAAATAGCCAGACGCGAACTCAGGGAGATCGCCAAGTTATTGAATTTAATATGCTTAAAACAGAATATGTTCATGGCGACCAAACAGTATTATTTGGAGTCCCCCCGGTTCCAATAGTAATTACCGATTCTAGATAACAAGAGATTCCTTGTCTAGATGAAGTTAACCCTAAGGACTTTACACTTGGTTAATATTTCCTTGCCAAAGGGGTTGGAAAGGGGTCTGCGGTGACGAAATCTTAACGTTTCCGGGAGGATTTCTGTTAAAGACACTCGATGTACAGATTGAGGAACGCCATTTGCGAAAAAATGTAAAAATTTGGACCCATGGTTTGGCTGCCTCTTTGGTGACGTTCGCAGTTTTGTCTGCCTGCACCTACCGGGGCGCGATCGATAATTCTGCGACGTGGAAGGTTACTTGGTATTCGTATATTAGCGCCGATGATATTAGGCGCTCTTGCGTCTCTGGGGCGCCATTACACTATCGCTTCATCTATAATGCAGATTATGAAAGCCACATCCGCAGCTATGAAGTCGTGGCGGATGGCGCGGGGGGCGCTTATCAAATTTCGCGGGCAATTTCTGGCAGCGGGGTCGATATAACGGCACTCGAGCTCTCCGACCCCTTTGCGATTGGCGGAAGGTGGGAGCGAGGCGAGCATCGGCTCTCCCCTGTTCAGTTGGCCTCTTTAAAGGCTTCGCTGCGAGACAGCGGTGTTTTTGGCGGGGCGCCGGTGGGTTTGCGGCTTTACTCCAACCAATACTTCTGGGTGGCGGCACTTTGCGATGATGGCGAATTCTATTTCGATGCCTGGCTTTACCCATCGAAGGAATTTGAAGCCATCAGCTTTCCTGAATTTCTCTTCACGGGCGACAACTTGGCTTTAGCCGCACCACCGCCGAGGCGCGTTCCCAGTGCAGGTAGACTGCGTGGTGACCGGCGCGGCGAAAAGCCCAATCCGATTTTCGAGCTACGTGTTGGCGAAGATGGCTTTCAAGGTGCGCCGATTTTTTAGCAGGTTGATCCGCGATCTCTTTGGTTTTGCTTCCTAATTTCGGCTGGTTAGCCTGTGAATTTTGCCGCGCATGATCAATTATTGCAAAACATGGCCTTAAAAGCTTTTTTTTCCCGCCTAAAAATCCAATATTATGGAAGGAATTTTATAATATCCTGGCAGAGGTGGGCGAAGGCGCAATCCAGCGGGTACCAAAACCGGTGAATGAGGAAGTATGAGCGGAAAAGATAACGAAGACGGACGTGGGTCGACAGGCGTCATTGTTAAGACAAAGCCTAAGACGAAAAAGCCGTCCCTATATAAGGTTTTAATGCTGAATGACGACTACACCCCGATGGAGTTTGTCGTTCACGTCCTCGAGCAGATATTTGGTATGGGCCAAGAGGAAGCCACCCGTATAATGCTGCACGTGCACCAGCGTGGTGTTGGCATGTGTGGTGTGTTTACCTATGAGGTGGCCGAAACGAAGGTTGCGCAGGTCATCGACCATGCGCGCCAAAATCAGCACCCCTTGCAATGCACACTCGAAAGGGAATGAGGAACGCTTCATGCTTTCGACCAATTTAGAACAGACACTCCACCGAGCCCTTGGTAGCGCGAACGAGCGCCGCCACGAATACGCAACACTCGAACACCTGCTTCTTGCGATGACGGAAGAAGACGACACGATTGCGGTATTGCGGGCTTGCGATGTCGAGATTTCTCAGCTGCGTGAGAGCCTCATTGATTACATCGATAATGAGCTGATCAATCTTATCGCTCTCCACGTCGGGGATGCAAAGCCGACGGCAGGCTTCCAGCGCGTGTTACAACGCGCGGCGATCCACGTGCAATCCTCGGGCCGGGAGGAGGTGACGGGCGCGAATGTGCTGGTCGCCATGTTCTCGGAACGTGAGAGCCATGCCGTCTACTTCCTGCAAGAACAGGAAATGACGCGTCTTGACGCCGTCAACTACATCAGCCACGGCATCGCGAAGGCCGAAGGATTTGAAGAAAACCGCACGGTCAGCGGTGCGGACGACGATGCGGAGGCTGAAGAAGTCGTGCGCAAAGGCCGCGAGGCCTTAGATGCTTACTGCGTCGATTTGAACAAGAAGGCAGCCGAAGGCCGGATCGATCCGCTTATCGGGCGTGCGGAGGAAATCGAGCGCACGATCCAAGTGCTCTGCAGGCGGACCAAGAATAACCCGCTTTATGTCGGCGACCCCGGCGTGGGCAAGACAGCCATTGCTGAAGGCCTCGCCCGGCGGATCGTGCACGAAGATGTGCCGGAGGTGCTTATTGGTGCGACGATTTTCGCGCTCGACATGGGGACTTTGCTCGCTGGAACACGCTACCGCGGTGATTTTGAAGAACGCCTAAAGGCCGTGATGAAGGAATTGGAAGCACAGCCCCATGCCGTGCTCTTCATCGATGAGATCCACACGGTCATTGGGGCGGGCGCGACCTCTAGCGGTGCGATGGATGCCTCCAACCTCCTCAAACCGGCGCTTCAGGCGGGTGGGCTGCGTTGCATTGGCTCCACGACTTATAAGGAATATCGCGGACACTTCGAGAAAGACCGGGCGCTTGCCCGCCGCTTCCAGAAGATCGACGTCGTTGAGCCGTCTGTTGAGGACACGGTCAAGATCTTGAAGGGCTTGAAGCCCTACTATGAGGAACATCACGGGGTGCGCTATACAGCAGAAGCCATCCGCACAGCCGTTGAGCTTTCCGCGCGCTACATCGGGGATCGCAAGCTTCCCGATAAAGCCATCGATGTCATCGATGAGGTTGGCGCATCCCAGCGAATTTTGCCGGCATCGCGGCGGCGCAAGATGATCGGTGTGAAAGAGGTCGAGGCTGTTGTCGCCAAGATGGCCCGCATCCCACCCAAGAGTGTCTCTAAGGATGATCGTCAATCGCTGCTTAATCTTGAGCGCGATTTGAAAACGATGGTCTTTGGTCAGGATCAGGCGATTACCGCGCTTTCCTCGGCGATCAAGCTCTCGCGAGCTGGATTGCGCGATCCGGAAAAGCCGATTGGCAGCTATCTCTTCTCAGGCCCAACAGGTGTTGGTAAGACGGAGGTGGCGCGCCAACTTGCCCGCTCGCTCGGTGTCGAACTGCACCGCTTCGATATGTCGGAATATATGGAGCGCCACAGCGTGTCGCGCCTTATCGGTGCACCGCCGGGCTATGTCGGTTTTGATCAAGGCGGCCTTCTGACCGATTCAGTTGACCAGCATCCGCACTGTGTGCTGCTGCTGGATGAGATCGAAAAGGCTCACCCCGATCTTTTCAACATCCTGCTGCAGATCATGGACTACGGGAAGCTTACCGATCACCACGGGAAGACGATTGATTTCCGCAATGTCATTTTGATCATGACCACCAATGCAGGTGCCTCGGACTTGGCAAAACCGGCGATTGGTTTTGGCAGCCAGGTGCGCGAGGGCGATGATGAAGAGGCGATCAAACGCCTCTTCACGCCGGAGTTCCGCAATCGGTTGGATGCGACTATCTCCTTCAAGAGCCTCAGCCTTGAAGTGATGGCGCAGGTCGTCGATAAGTTCGTGATGGAGCTGGAGGCACAGCTTTCCGATCGCTCCGTCCAGATCGAGTTGAGCGATGCCGCACGTTCCTGGCTGGCCGAAGGTGGCTATGATCCGCTTTTTGGTGCCCGTCCGCTCGCGCGCCTGATCCAGGAAAAGATCAAAAAGCCGCTCGCCGATGAGCTTCTTTTCGGTCAACTCACCAAGGGCGGTTTGGTCTGCGTTGATATGGCTGATGGAAAGCCGGTTTTCACCTATCCAGGCGAGGCTGCGGATAAGGGTGCCAGCAAAAAGAATGGCAAACCCAAGAAGTCCTCTAAGAAGACCTCAAAGGCGGCGAAAGGAAAAAAGAGCCAGCCTGAATTAACGTAGAAGAGGTTGCGGGCGCCGAAGTCGCTTCGCGGGTTTCGGCGCACCTCTCTTTTCCGATGATGACCTGAGGGGTTCGGAATTATTTCATTTTTACCACTTCACTTTTTGTAAACCTTCCCAGCCCGATAGTCCGTTATGATGAATCCACTTAGTTTGGGGTCGATTCTTTAAGGGGGGCAAATAGAGAAGGTGCCGGACGTTTCAATCGTCATTCCTTGCTATAACGAAGAAGGTGGTGTCGAGGCGAGCCTTGCGGACCTCCGCAAGGTCATGGATGAAACGGGCCTCAGTTACGAGTTGTTGCCAGTCGATGACGGCTCCACCGATCGCACGGCTGAAGTCCTCGCGGGCCAGCCAAAGCCTGTCAAGTTGCTCCGCAACTCAAGCAATTTGGGCTATGGCGCCTCGATCAAGCATGGCATTCGCAAAGCCAGGTCGCCGATTGTTGCAATCACAGACGCCGATGGGACCTATCCAGCAGAAGCCCTTCCGGACCTTATCAAGGCGGTGAAGACCGAGCTTTGCGATATGGCAGTCGGCGCGCGCACCGGCGAAAATGTTTCCATCCCCTTTGTCAGACGACCGGCCAAGTGGGCGCTTCGGATGCTGGCCAACTATGTCGCAGGCTTTCCAATTCCTGATATCAATTCGGGCCTTCGCGTCTTTCGCCGGGAAATCGCTCTTCGTATGATGGGCGTCTTGCCCGATGGCTTTTCTCTCACGACGACCATCACGCTCGCGATGCTCACCAACGGTTATCAGGTCGACTATCAACCAATCGACTATTTTAAGAGGATCGGTGCTTCGAAAATTAGACCGATTAGGGATACGGCCAACTTCACCAAGTTAACGGTGAAGATGGCCATATACTTCGCCCCTCTCAAATTCTTCATTCCCTTTAGCATGGGTCTTCTCGGGTTGGCGGTCATCTGGGCGGGCTTTTCTATGTTTGTGCTGGGCAAGCTTGCGGATGTGTCGACGCTTATTCTCGTGGTGGCGAGCTTGCAAATCGGCGCAATTGGGTTGCTTGCCGAGCTCATCAATAAAAGAGCGCCGAACGTTTTCCGCAACGAAGAAGATGCGGAGGCTATTTCTCCCTTAAGCCCCGAGAGATAGGGTGGCGTCTCGCCAAATATTTGGGGGTGCGAAGTCACTTTGAGCGAAAACGACAGCGATCACAGCGCTTCATCGGCGCGAACGAGTGAAGGGGATTTGGTAAGGCCATCCCTTTTCGGCGATAATTTGCTTCATAAAATCAGGGCCGTCGTCGTCATTCTCCTAACGGTGGTCATCCTATCGGTCATCATAATAAAGGTGGATGCGACGAAGCTTTTCGCGGTTTTTGCAGCAATGCCGGCGTGGCTGTGGCTGCTTGCAACGGTTCTAGCGCTATCGTTTCCAGCTATAGCGGCCTCGCGGTGGTTTATCTTGCTTGCCTCACAAGGCATCAAGGTTGCATGGCGGCGCTGCCTAACGATATTGCTCGGCATTTATCCGATAAATGTGATTTCCCCTTCGAAATTAGGCGACTTGCTGCGGGTTGTTGCGCTTAGGCGCCAAGAAGAGGGCGCTCAGGTTCTGGCAAGCGTGATTGTGGAACGGCTCGTGGATCTCGTCGTTCTCTCTACCTTTGCGCTGGTTGGAAGCTTAATTATTGGGCTTTCCGTTTATATTCTCTTGCCACTTT
>CAXMNO010000018.1:0-4040 GCA_964194655.1 uncultured Acidimicrobiia bacterium | reverse complement strand
GTCGCCCGGGAAAAAGACCCGGAACTTTCCGCCCTTATCGAAAATTTGCCCAGCGATACTTCAGGCAAAGCCCTCCTTGAGCGACTTTTCATCGGCGGCGAATTCCTGGTCCACTCAACGCTTGCGGAGACAGATATCCTTGCCGCCTTTGCCGAACAGGGGCCTGAGAAGGTCCTAAGCGAAATACTCGATGACCTCAAGTCAGTAGTCTACGCCTCTTCCACTTCTACTTTAACACGTGGCGAGCTTCAAGCGGTCATCAGGCGGGCCAGACACCGGGGGTGTTTTTTGATTGCGCTCGCCGATATTACGAAAAGCTGGCTCACCGTGACGACGCTCGAGGCACTATCGAACTTGGCCGATTGCATTTTGTCATGCGCATTGGCAGGGCTACTTCGCGAAGCAGCAGCGCGCGGCGAGATCGAGTTGCTTGACGAGCACGACCCGGAGTTGGGCTCGGGCTATAGCGTGCTCGCTATGGGAAAGCTGGGCGCGCGCGAGCTTAATTTTTCATCCGATGTCGATCTGATTGTGATCTTCGATCCTGATGCCGGGCGCTATCGCCACCACCGCGGGCCTCAAGAAGGCTATGTCCGCCTCACCCGCGCTTTGGTCCAAATGCTCGAGGAGCGCACAGCCGACGGCTATGCCTATCGCACCGATCTACGAATACGCCCCGATCCAGGGGCCATGCCGATGGCGATCTCCTATTTTTCAGCACTCACTTACTACGAAAGTATCGGGCAGAATTGGGAACGCGCGGCCATGATCAAGGCACGGCCCGTCGCAGGCGACCTTGAAATGGGAAAGGCTTTTTTAGCCGAACTGCGGCCTTTTATTTGGCGCAAGCACCTCGATTTCTACGCAATTCAAGATATCCACTCGATCAAGCGGCAAATTCACAGCCATAAGGGCGGCGAGACAATCAAAGTCCTGGGCCACAACATCAAACTCGGCCGTGGCGGCATCCGAGAAATTGAGTTTTACGCTCAGACCCAGCAGCTGATTTGGGGCGGACGGGAAATGAGCGTGCGCTGTCCTGGAACTCTGGACGCATTACAATCCCTCGTCGCTCTCGGGCAAGTGACGCAAGAGACCGCGGATGAGCTGGAGGAGACTTACCTTTTCCTTCGCCGGGTCGAAAATCACCTGCAAATGCGCGACGATTTGCAGGTGCATTGCATTCCAGAGCGTGAGGATGAACTCGCGAACTTTGCCGCTTTCCTCGGTTATGGGGAAGTTGATGGGCTGAGGAATGATCTTCTCTTCCACTTGGGGCGCGTTGAGGGCCATTACGCCCGGCTCTTTGAAGAAGCGCCTGATCTTTCCGGTCCCGGCAACCTCGTTTTCACAGGTGGCGAGCCGGAGCCCGCAACCTTGGAAACCCTCAAAAAGATGGGCTACGAGGATGGGGCGCGGGTCTTTGATTTGGTCAGAAGCTGGCATCACGGGCGCTACCGTGCCACGCAGTCCACCCGCACCCGCCAAATCTTGACCGAGATGTTGCCCGGCCTGCTGGAAGCCTTTGCAGCAACACTTCAGCCCGATCAAACGTTGCTGCGTTTCGATGCCTTCCTGGCAGGTCTTCCGGCAGGCGTGCAGCTCTTCACCATGCTTCAACTCAACCCGCGACTGTTGGAGCTTCTGGCCGAGATTATGGGTGCAGCACCTCGCCTTGCCGAGCGACTGGGCACGAACCCGGGACTTTTAGACGCGGTTCTTTCACGCGACTTCTTCGAGCGCATGCCCAGCACGATAAGACTGACGGAGGAGTTGACCGGGCGCCTCACCGATGCCAGAGATTTCCAGGATATTCTCGATATTCTTCTTGCCTGGGCCAATGACCGGCGCTTTCAAGCAGGTGTTCATATCTTGCATGCCACTCAAGATGTCGATCAAACCGGCTATGCGCTGAGCGATATTGCTGATTGTGTACTGCAAGGCCTGCTTCGAGCAGTAGAGGCTGAGTTCACCAAACGCCATGGCCATATAGAAGGGCCCGGCTTGGCAACCCTGGCCATGGGAAAGCTCGGTGGGCGGGAAATGACGGTTTCATCCGATCTGGACCTGGTCTTTCTTTATGACACACCCGATAGCAATCCCCTTTCCGATGGTGACAAACCCTTGGCGGCCAGCCAGTATTACGCGCGCTTTGCCCAGCGTTTTATCAATGCCATCACCGCCCAATCCGGCCGGGGTGCCCTTTATGAGGTAGATATGCGTCTTCGCCCGTCTGGTCAATCAGGCCCGATCGCATCGCGCTGGCCGGGCTTTCTTTCCTACTACGGCGAGGATGCCTGGACGTGGGAGCATATGGCCCTCACCCGTGCTCGCCTGATCTCATCCGATGCCGCCTTTGCCAGGCGCATCGAAGCGGGGATTAAGGAGATTCTTTGCCGCAGGCGTGATCCTGAAAAGCTGCTATCGGACGTGGCGGAAATGCGTCTGCGGATCGAGAAGCAAAAACCTGCCAAATCGATTTGGAGCGTGAAATACCTGCGTGGTGGGCTCGTGGATTTGGAATTTATCGCGCAATATCTCCAGCTCCTGCACGCAACGGATAACCCGGAGGTGCTCTCCCCCTTCACCGAGGGCGCATTTAAGAGGCTGGCACGCGCTGAAATCCTGCGGGAGGACGGGGCCGTCCTTCTGATTAGCGCGACGCGTTTCTTTCGCCAGCTCCAAGGATTGCTGCGATTAACCGTGGGTCCTGCGTTTGATGCCGACACATTGCCGCAAAGCTTACAGCGGACCCTCGCGCGCGCTGTCGGGCTTGAAACTTTCCCCGAGCTTCGAGAGAAACTGATAGAGACGTCAAACGAAGTTTACGCGCTCTTCCAAGAAATCGTTGAAGAACCGGCAGAGGTACTAGCCGCCGCCAAAGATCCTTAGAACCTTCAAGCATCAAACCAACGGAAATTGGCATCGCCGTCGCGCTCAACCTGGGCGATGAGCCCCACCTCCCAGACGAGGTAGCCACGCATGGCTTCCTCGCGCGCGCTTTCGTCCTCATAAGGCCGATACCAGACGTCGTCTGTTTCGCTTAGAAGCCAACCCTCGCCGGTCTCCAGCGGGAAGCCGGCCGCCGCCCAACTCTTCAGACCGCCCGACAATACACGCAGGAATTTGTCAGGCATTACGGCTACCAACTCCGGCAAAGCCAGGTTCAAGACCTCTTCGTCATTGCAACAAACAATGACCAAACCCGCTTGCCAAAAGGCTGATTTCAGAACATCGAAGCGGCCTCTCAGCCCCCAAGCGGCGCCTGGAATGTGGCCCTCGCGGTAGTCGCGCGAAGTTCTGAGATCAAGCACGACCGCAGGCTCACCGGAATCGAGGATGGCCTTCAGCTCAAGCGCTGAGACTTCTTCGCGAGGAGCTTCGGAGCCAACCAGGGTTTCGATGACGCGAGGCTCTCGGACCAAGTCCCCGCCTGTGATGCCACCGGCCAGCACCGCCACATCGCTCCCCCCCAGCTGAATGAGCCAAGAAGCCGTCATGGTCGCGCGCACCTCATTATCGTCCACCAATGCGACGCGCGCGCCCAGGACTGCAATATGCTGGTCGCTTTCCTGGACAAGCTGTCCACCTGCGACCGAACGCGCATCGGGAAAGTGGCCCGCGTCATATTCTTCAGGGGAGCGGACGTCGATGATATAGAGCGTGTGCTCTTCAGCCTCACGACGCCAGCGCTCCAGCTCCGCCATATCGATGCGTTTTACGCCGAAGCGCGCGGCTACCGTTTTGGCTGCGGCTTTGGCTTTGGCGAGACCCATCTCGCTTGGTCGCGCTGCCATCTCAGTTGCGCCGTGGTACAAATTGAGGCCAGCCAATTGCCAGCCCATGGTGCCGTCCTTCAAGGCTGCGACCGGGTTGGGAATTCCGGCATTGACCAAAGACTGCGTTCCGATGATCGAGCGTGTGCGCCCCGCACAGTTCACGACCACTAAAGTTTCCGGATCCGGTGCTGCATCGAAGACGCGGTGAACCAACTCGGCGCCTGGGGAATCGATGCCCGTTGGGATCGACATGTTGTGGTA
>CAXMNO010000017.1:0-9998 GCA_964194655.1 uncultured Acidimicrobiia bacterium | reverse complement strand
TCGGCAAATTGGCGAACGATCTCCTTTTCCAAGGGCCAGACCATGCCGATCTTCAAAAGGGTGATGCCAAGCTCGCACGCCAATTCCTCTGTAATACCGAGGTCATCAAGGGCTTGGCGCACATCGAGATAAGATTTGCCGGCTGTGATGATCCCGAAACGCGGCTTTTTCGATCCGAAAATGACTTTATTCAGATTGTTCGCGCGCGCGAATGCCAGCGCCGCGTAGATCTTGTGGCGGTGCAGGCGGTCTTCTTGCTGAAAGCGGTCATCGGGCCAGCGAATGTTGAGCCCGCCCGGGGGCATTTCGAATTCTTCAGGCGACGGGTATCTGACCTGAACGCGGTTTGGATCGATGCTGCAGCTTGCCGTCGATTCAGCCGTCTCGCCAATGACCTTAAAACCGACCCATGCGCCTGAGAAGCGGGACAAAGCCCAGCCATAGATACCCAAATCCAAGAATTCCTGAACGCCCGCAGGTGAGAGAACAGGCATCATCGCGTCCATGAATGCGAATTCGCACTGTGCAGCCGTAGTCGATGACTTGGCGCCATGGTCGTCACCTGCCAAAAGCAAGACGCCGCCATGCGTGGAGGAACCCGCCATATTGCCGTGGCGAAAAACATCGCCGCAACGATCCACCCCCGGGCCCTTGCCGTACCACATGGCATAGACACCATCGTATTTGCTATCGCCTGCAAGCTCGTTTTGCTGGCTGCCCCAGACAGCAGTTGCAGCCAGATCCTCGTTGATGCCTGGTTCGAAGTGGATGTGGTGTTCTTTTAAGAATGGCTCCGCGCGCCAAAGTTGCTGGTCAAGACCGCCGAGAGGCGATCCGCGATAACCCGAAATGAACCCGGCGGTATTCAGCCCTTCGCCGATATCGCGCCGACGTTGCATCATGGGCAAGCGCACCAGCGCTTGGATAGCGGTAAGAAAGACCTGCCCTTGTTCTAGAGCATACTTATCATCGAGGGAAACCGCCTCACTGCCCATAATTCGGGAGTACCTCCGGCACTTGCGGTTAAAGATTCCTTCTTAAAAAGTAATCCTCCCCGCCGAGAGTCGCAATGCACTCAAGGTTTAGTGACGAAAAAAGCAAGATAAACAATTTTAAGGCGACCCTATTGTCTTTTGACAACCGGGTCGACCGGAAATTGGAAAGATTATTTCAGGCTTCAGCCATGCCTAACTGAGGACGCCTTCTGCGCTGGAGTGCGATAATGAACCCCAAAAGGCCGAGAGCTGGAAAAAACATGAGCTGTTTCGGCAGCCGGTCCGAAGGAAGCTCAATCACTGTAATTTCCCAATCGAAATCAAGCCCACCCTTTTCTTGAGCATAGCTACCAAAGATAATGTTATCGATGAAGACGCGTCCTTCTTCCTCGCGAATTTCAATGCCGCTCTCAATCAAGCGGTCGATGCCAGCGGCAGCAGCGCCAAGCGGCAGTTCCACCACCTTCGATTCGTATTTGCCGTCGATCGTCTCCCCCTCGACCGTGATGCGAAGCTTGCCGTCGGGGGCTTGCGCCTCCGCAATCTCTACGATGGCGGCGGGATCCATCGTTTGGGTCGGCGGAAAAACCATGTCCCAGAAGAAACCGGGCCGGAATAATGTGAAGGCCACCAGGACCAATGCGAGGCTTTCCCACTTTCGAGATTTTACAATAAAGTATCCTTGCGTGGCCGCCGCGAAGGCCAGCATGGCGATCACCGCAGTGATGACGACCAACCCCAATTCGAACCAATTGCCGATCCCGATCAAGAGAAGTTGTGTATTGAATATGAACATGAAGGGCAGGATCGCCGTTCGAATATCGTATGCGAATCCTTGCAGTCCGGTCTTTATGGGATCGCCCCCCGAAATACCGGCCGCGGCGAAGGCCGCGAGCCCCACGGGTGGCGTGTCATCGGCCAGAATGCCGAAATAGAAGACGAACATATGGACGGCGATCAGCGGTACAATCAGTCCCGATTTCGCGCCCAGGGCCACGATCACAGGCGCCATAAGGGTCGAAACCACGATGTAGTTCGCCGTGGTCGGTAAGCCCATGCCCAAAAGCAGGCTAATGACAGCCGTGAAGATCAGCATCAGCATGACGTTGCCGCCGGAAATCAACTCGACGAATTCTGTCAATACAAGGCCGATGCCCGTCAGAGTCACGGTGCCAACGACGATACCGGCGACGGCAGTTGCGAGACCGATGCCGATCATGTTGCGCGCACCGGAAACCAACCCGTGATAGAGGTCGCTAAGACCGTGGAGGATTCCATCGGCCAGTTCCCTGCCTTCTTTGCGGAGTGCTGCTTTCAAGGAATGCTGCGTTACCACGATAAAGGCCATCAAGATCGAGGCCCAAAAAGCTGAGAGACCCGGGGAGAAACGCTCCACCACCAAGCACCAAATCAAGACAACCACCGGCAAAAGGAAATGAAGGCCGGAAAGGAGGGTTGGTTTGACATCAGGTAGGACGATGAGCGCATCAACATCATGGATGAGATCCGGGACACGCGCGGAAATAGCGACCAGCACGACGTAGGCGACCCCGCAGGTAATCGCGGCGATCAGTATGGAGGCGTCGCCAAAGACCGTCTTCACCCAGGAAAAGCCATAGTAGATGAAGGCGGAGAGAATGACGATGCCGCAAGCCACTATTGCGTAGCTGAGCAGCCGTCGCATCAAGGGAGAAATATGGCGGCGCGGCAGGCCTACCATACCGGCTTTCATTGCCTCCAAATGGACGATGTAAAATAGCGCGATATAGGAAATCACCGCGGGCAGGAAGGCGTGTTTGATCACCTCGATGTAGGTTATCCCGACATATTCGATCATCAAGAAGGCGGCCGCGCCCATGATGGGCGGTGTCAGCTGTCCATTGGTGGAGGAAGCGACCTCGATCGCGCCGGCCTTTTCGGACGAAAAGCCGACCTTCTTCATGAGGGGAATCGTGAAGGTCCCTGTTACGACCACGTTGGCAATGGAAGAACCGGAAATCATGCCGTTCATAGCAGATGAAACGACAGCCGCCTTCGCGGGGCCGCCACGGAGATGGCCTAGCAAGGAAAAGGCCACCATGGTGAAGTAGTTCCCAGCCCCTGCTTTATCCAAAAGCGCGCCAAACAGTACGAAGAGGAAGACAAAGGTGGTGGAAACACCCAGACCAATGCCGAAAACACCCTCCTGGTATAGCCATAAATGTGACATTGCCTTGCCGAAGGAGGCGCCTTTCCAGGAAATAACCTCCGGCGCGAGATGGCCGAAAAAAACGTAGCTCAGAAAGAGTATCGCCACGAGCATCAAGGGCACACCGAGCGCTCTGCGTGTCGCTTCCAAGAGAAAGACCAACCCGAGCCCAGAGAAGACGAGGTCCGTCGTGGTCGGCAGTCCGGGGCGCTCCGCTAAGCCGCGTGCGGCAACCGCGATATAGGCAGCCCCAGCCGCGCCCGCGAATGCTAAGAGCCAGTCCAAAACTGGAATACGGTCGCGCGGTGACCCCTTGAGCGCTGGAAATGAAGTAAAAGCCAGGAAAATCGCGAAGGCCAAATGTATCGACCTTGTATGTGTGTCGTTCAAGAGTGGAACAAATTTTATGACCATATCCGTATAAGGTAGAGGCGAGGCGATCCAAAGCTGGAAGAGTGACCATGAGAGCGCCACCAACGCTAGGCCAAAGCCAACAGTTCCGAAAATCTTACGCCCACCGGTATCTACGGATGCGACAAAATCTTCAAGATCTTCTTCGGATTTCGGCACTCGGCTGTCCGGATTCTTCGCCTCTGACATACTCTCCCCCTGGATTATTTGCCACCTGTTTGGCTCTTTAGGCCCGCTTCTCTTTGGGAAGTCGCATCAACGGGGGAGGTTTTAAACCTCCCCCGCTTTTTTTAGGGCCAAAAATGGTACGAATTAAAACGATCGCACCCTTACTGCCAGCCGCGTTCCTTATAGTACTTCGCCGCACCGCCATGGATTGGGGCGGAGAGGGCATCGCTGATCATTTCCGATTCTACTAAATTGTTGAAGGCGGGATGCAGTTTCTTGAAGTCATCGAAGTTCTCGAAAACCGCTTTCACCACCTGGTAAACCACCTCGTCTGGCGTATTGGTCGAGGAAACGAAGGTGGCGCCCACGCCGAAGGTGTGCACGTCTTCGGGGTTGCCGTTGTACATGCCGCCGGGAATCGTGGCCATGCGATAGAAGGAGTTCTCCGCCACGAGTTTATCGATTTCAGGACCGGTCACGTCGACCAACACAGCGTCGCACGAGGTAACGGTTTCCTTCGTCAACCCGGAAGGATGACCGACGAGCCAGAAATAGGAGTCGATCTTATTGTCGCAGAGAGCCTGGCCCATTTCCGCCGATTTCAACTCGGTAGCCAGCACATCTTCACGCGACCAACCCAAGGCGCCTTCGAGCACTTTCCATGTCGCTCGCGTGCCGGACCCGGGATTACCGATGTTATGGCGTTTACCCTTAACGTCCCTGATGTTTTTGATGCCGCTATCGCGACGCGCCAAAACCGTAACGGGTTCCGGATGGACGGAGAAGACAGCACGCAGCTCGGTAAAGGGGCCCGCTTCTTCAAACTTCGCGGAGCCATTATAGGCGTGATACTGCCAATCCGACTGTGCAACGCCCATATCCAATTCGCCTGCGCGAATGGTGTTGATGTTGTAGACGGACCCGCCGGTCGATTCAACGGAACAGCGAATGCCGTGTTCCTTGCGGTTTTTGTTGACCAAGCGGCAAATCGCACCACCCGTTGGATAGTAGACGCCGGTTACACCGCCCGTTCCAATCGTGATGAAGCGTTTCTCAGCCGCCGTGGCCGCTTCGCCAAACCCTGCGAGAGCCGTTCCTGCCACGATGGCCACAGCCGCAGTGGTCAGAGCCAGTTTTTTCATACCCAATTGCCTCCCTTATTTTTATGACACCATGCACTCGGCATTTTGAACAACTTTTCTCCACGCGGCCAAGTACCTCGACGTCCGATTTGATCCTTGATTTGGAAATCATGAACCCTCGAAACAACGAAAACTCGACGCCATGGAAAGAAATTATCCAAAGCGGAATCGCCTAAAGTGAAACCTCTATCCACTCCAATTATCGTTAGCGACAATCCACCTTGTTGGAGAAACTCTCGGTCAGAATTTCATCCCCACGAGGTGATGCCGGTGCATCTTCTTATGGTGACAGTTGAACATGATTGAGACGGCTTGGCTAGTGCCAGTTATGGGCCGGAGTGGCGAATTGGTCCGGTAAAAAGGGACTTTAATCCCAAACTTTGCAGAGACTCCCGGCAGCATTTATCCTTGAAGGGCCGGTTAAATTTTGGGTCGTAACGGTCCGCCTTTGTTCAAGCGGCGGCCTCTAATCCCTTCGCGGTGGAGAATATAGAGCCCCGACCCAACGATGAGTGCCAACCCCGCGATTGTCGCTGGTCCAGGAAGCTCCGCCCAAAACAGATACCCCCACAAGACCGCTAACGGCAGGGAGGAGTACTCAAAAGGCGCGATGGAGCTAGCGGGCGCCAAGCGGTAAGCCTGGGTCAGGCAGTAAAAGCCGACACCTGCAATCACACCGCAAATAGAGATCAAGAGGAAATCGTTGGCGGAAGGCATGGTCCACGCGCGGAACAGGAACTGCGCACTTGGGTGGTCTAGCTCGGCCAGGCTGCCATCGCCGAACAACAAGCCAGCAAGACCGCTCGCGACGATGAAGGTAATCATCGAATAAAAGGAGAGCGTTGAGCCCCTCTCGGCCGCCGCGACTTTACGGGTCAGGATAACCATGACGCCATAGGATATTGCTGCTCCCACAGCCAAGTACATCGCAGGGTCGATATCGCCACCACCAGGGCGGGCCACCACAATCACACCGCAAAATCCGAATAGAACAGCGGTGACGCGCCGTAAGCCAACCTTTTCCTTCAATAGAAAGATCGCCATCGCCGTCACAAAAAGCGGGCTCGAATAGAAGAGCGTCACGGCATCGGCAAATGTCAAAGCAGCGAGGGCAAGATAATAGAATGTGAAGGATATCAGGCCGCAAAGTCCACGCAGGATAGCGATGACCGGCCTTCGCGTGCGCATCAAATGCATCCCGCCTTCAATGCGGAGGATGATCATCACCGGAATCATCGCAACAATTCCGCGGATAAAAGTAATCTCCAAGGCTGGAAGTCTGTCGGAGAGAGTTCTAACGATGACGTCTTGAACGGAGAAGATCGCAAGCCCGAATACGAGAAAGGAAATGCCAACCAGCGGTAAGTTTTCTTCCCGACCTATCGCTTGTGAATTCGCCATGGCACTTCTCCTCACATACGGGTGGTCGACGAGGTCCGTAGCCACGCGATAGCATTAGCCCGGTTCACTAGATTGATCCGAACAAGATATTGATCGCAAACGATATTATTGATCCGAGGTGATCGAATTTTACGATCGCCAAAAGTGAGGATTTAGGATTCGCAAATGACTCGTTGAGTTGTGCCGGGCCGTTTGAGGAGACTAGACGCCAGGAGGTTTCAGACAGCCCGCCCGGTCACGTGGTCTTGCGATGGCACCTGATGCGCTGCCCCGGAAAAATATGTCCGAATCACAGCCCTCAATCGAAATCCAAACACCGTAGGACGGCATACTTCCGAAAGAGCCAAAGCCGGAGGAACCGCCACCTTGGGTTTCTATGGTGATCCTCTTGAGCCGTTCGCGTTCAATGCCGTGGGCTTCCAGGAAGCCAAGCGCATTAAACATCGTACGATCCTGAAACTCCCTGAATCTGATCGCGTCGTTGCCAATGCGGCGAATTTCAATGCCCGAGAGATCGCCCCCATAGGCGCTCGAATAGGTGAGCCCAGCACCAGATCCGCCTGAATAGGATCCTCCAGCGGAGACAATGGCATTGTCCGAACAAGAACCGAGAATGAGCACAGAAAACGCGAGTGGCAGTAACTTTACGGACTTGGCCATGGCTGTTTTCTCCATCGCTGCGAATTGCCGGTAGGACCGGGTTAAGCGCTTAAAGCCCTAAAATCTGCATACCCTCGATTGTGCCGCTTCTTGATAGTAATTCAACCCATATAAGCTTACTTGTCGCGCTATCGTTCGATTAATCCGTCGATGGCTTGGCGCTGGGTCTCAATACCTCGTTCCCAAATCATCTCCTTCCAATCGTTCTCATCCTGATAAAAGGCATCGCGAATTTGCCTTTTGATTTCGCGCGCCTTTGTTGTGCGCAAGTCGCCATGGTGATGCAGCCAATTATCGGCCCGCAATGCAAGGCGAACCATGGAGGTGGGCTGCGTTCCGTATTCAAGCGCAACGACTGTAAGCTCCTTGTCGGCCCCCAAGGCTTCTTCCATGCCAATAACGTTGAAGCCCGAGAGCTCGACCGAAGATGAGGTCCCCAGTGCCGGCGATGTCAGATCGCCGCCATACCAGCTATCCGCCCGCGCGATAGACTTGCTTTCCGGCGCATGTACGCAAATCCGCTCGCCATAGCCGCGTGGGCCAAGGCCGGTGTGATAATCAATAACCGCGACGCGTTTGGCGTTCTTCAACTGAGTGGAAAAAATTTCCTTCAGTGTCTTGTGCGCCCAGGTTGGGGCCGTGCCGCCATAAAATATCCCTTTGGGATGGCGATATTGCCCGCCTGAGATGGCCAGTTGCAGCGCGCGATTGCCGTAAGCCTCGCCATAAGCTTCGATAATCTTATTGGCTTCGGCGATAGATTCTTCGTCCCAAACTTTAAGCTGAATGGCAGAAGCCAATTCATCGTAACCTGGGTTTTCCGGCGGGGTGAGCGAGAAATCAATGAAGTTACGGTTCAGATCCACATTTTCTTCAGTCACGCGCCGGAGCCAGGAAAATCCGTGTGGGTTAATCGCATGGATGGCCAAAAGCGCCACATCCTCGGGCATTTCCTTTGCCAAACCGCTCCGAAACCAACCAGCTTGAACACCAGAGCCGCAAAACCCCTCCACCCCATGGGTGCCGGAGATTGTGACCAGGACGCACCCGGCATCAGGGTTGCCAAGCCAGGCAGTGTCGCAGGTCAGCTCTTCGCCATCGGCGCCTGGGCCCGGATTTAGGTAAATTCTCTGGTCTGCCTTCGCGTTTTGAGCGCTTTCACGAAATTTTCTGCGGGCTTCTTCGTAGCTTTGGACGAAGTAATCGGAAGGTTGAATCATCGCTCCATCTCTTATTTGTGAAATCGCTAAGGCTTCACATTGCCGCCTCGGGACTCCATACTAATAGTATGAGGAATATGATCAGAAACTTAGGCCAATTGCTACCAGCTCTCGTATTTGCGGTGGTTTTGGCTGTGCCCAGCGCCTTCGCCGATCAACGCGACAATCGCCTGAATGATCTTTTCGCCGAACTACTAGAAGCAAAAAGCGCAGGTGCCGCACGTCCGATTGAGATTTCGATTTGGCAGATTTGGACGCTGAATAGCGACAACGTGATTATCGAGCTGATGGATGAAGCAGCCGGTGCTATGGGGCGGGAAGACTTCTCCAAGGCGCTTGGGTACTTGGATCAGGTCGTGGTGATCGCACCAGACTATTCAGAAGGCTGGAACCGCAGGGCGACCGTTAACTATCTGGTTAGCCGCTATGAGGAATCTCTAGCGGATATCGATAGGACATTGGCGCTTGAGCCGCGTCATTTTGGTGCCTTGGCAGGACGCGGGCTTGTCTTCAATGCGTTGGACCTGCCCGAGGACGCTCTCGTCTCCTTTGAGGAGGCACTTACCATTCATCCCAATCTCATCGGCGCGCGCGTTAATGCTAAGGCTCTACGCGAACTTTTCAACAAGCAGAGCATTTAAAGGCAGGCTTCGCCGCAAAACCGCAATAGATCTTTGCGGCTTTTAGGTCTGTGCAGCCGTGATGCCTAAGGCTAGGTTGCATCCATGACCGGCTATGCGCAGAGAAAAGAGAAGACAGCTGCCTCTTGGCTGACAGCGCCGCTCATCATAATTGCAGCGGCAACGATCGTGCTTGGCCTAAACATGGGGGTACGGCAGACCTTCGGCGTGTTCCTTGAACCCATGACCCTGGATTTGGGTATTGGAAGGGGTGACTTTTCGCTTGTCATTGCGATTCAAAACATCCTTTGGGGGATTTTGACGCCGATCTTTGGCGTTCTCGCGGATCGCTACGGAACCGCGCGCTGTATCGCGTTCGGCGGTGTGCTCTATGTCCTAGGCACAGCCCTTATGGCCTTGAGCGATGATTTGGTGATGTTGCACCTCAGCTCCGGGGTGATGATCGGTGTGGCCATCGCTGCTTGCGGTTTTCCCTTGGTGTTATCGGCTGTAGCGCGCGCGGTGCGGGAAGAGCGACGCGCCATGGCGATTGCAGTGGCGGCGACGGGTGGATCGGTTGGGCAGTTCCTCCTTTTGCCTTTAAGCCGCCGCTTGATCGATTCAATCGGATGGGTTGATGCGCTGCTTATTATGGCCGCTTTAACGGCGTTTGTTTTCCTGCTGTCGCCCATTTTCAAGTCGCGCAGCGTGAAGACGTCGGGGGGAGCTGGCGAAGAAGATGCCGGGGTCACGATAAAATCCGCAATAAAGCAAGCCATGGCGCATCGAGGTTTTCTTCTTTTAAACCTTGGCTTTTTTGTTTGCGGCTTTCACGTCTCCTTCATCGCGACCCACCTTCCAGGCTATGTTTCTTCCATTGGTTTTGGGCCTGTTGTCGGGGCTGATGCGCTAGCGATCATCGGATTTTTCAACATAATCGGTGGGCTGCTTGCCGGCGTTTTGGGCCAGCGATATCGCAAGAAGTTTATCCTATCGGCGATCTATCTCGCGCGTGCCGCCGCAATGCTCGGCTTGCTCTTAGCGCCTAAGACGGAAACCTCGCTCTTCATCTTTGCGGGGATTTTCGGTCTGCTTTGGCTCTCGACTGTGCCGTTAACGTCATCGCTTGTAAGCGACATCTTCGGCGCGCGCTTCATGGCGACATTGGTTGGTATCGTCATGTTTTCCCACCA
>CAXMNO010000016.1:0-2531 GCA_964194655.1 uncultured Acidimicrobiia bacterium | reverse complement strand
GTCTTCCACTCCAGCACGCGGACTTCTGCCACAGCCTGCTTCTTCAAGAGCTTTTCCGAACGCTCCAACTCATCCGCTGCTTGCGATAGTTCAGCGCTTGCTGCCTGCAGGTCTGCCTCGGCTGCACTCAAATCGGCTTCGTATTCTTTGGGGTCGATTTCAAAAAGCGGGTCACCGGCGCTGACCGATGTACCTGCCGTGAAGAGAACTTCCTCTAAAATGCCGGAAACGCGCGCGCGTACCTCTACCTTAGCCGAGGCAGCCATGGTGCCGGTGAACTCCAAATATTCGGTGACATCTTGTTGCAGCGGCTCGGCCACTGTAACCTTTGGTGGCGGCGGTGCTACGTAAGTGTTCTCTTCCTCACAGCCAGCCAAAACGAAAAGAACAGCGAAAACTCCGAGCAGACCTCGTCGCACGACCATCCCGTATCCCTGTTTTACCGCTTGTTTTTACGGTGGATTTTCTATCTTAGGGGAAACTCTATCGAAGATTCGCGCATAAATCGAGTAGATTCGAATGACCTTTGAGGGGCTAAAAAGAAAACCGGGGGCCGCGTCCACGCAGGCCCCCGATTGTTCGTAGAAGTAGAAAAGTACTTCTTAGTGCGTCGGGATCGAAAACTCCGGACCCGTTGCCGTATCGGGCCAACGCGAGGTAATGGTCTTCACCCGCGTAAAGAAGCGCACACCTTCCATCCCATGCTGGTTCGCATCGCCAAAGGCCGAACGCTTCCACCCGCCAAAGGAGTGGAAGGCAAGGGGCACAGGGATCGGCACGTTGATGCCCACCATGCCAACTTCGACGTTATTGGCGAAGTGCTGCGCGTTGCGGCCATTGCTGGTGAAAATGGCAACGCCATTACCGAGTTCGTGCTTGGTGGGAAGCTCAAGCGCCTCCTCATAAGACTCAGCCCGCACGACGGAGAGAACCGGCCCGAACACCTCTTCCTTATAGAGGCGCATTTCTGGCTTCACATTGTCGAAGAGGCAGCCACCCATGTAATAGCCGTTCTCATAGCCCTGCATCGCCATCTTAAAGTCACGGCCATCGACGACGAGATCAGCACCTTCCTGCACGCCCAGATCGACATAGCCACGCACCTTGTTCAGATGATCTTGGGAGACCAGCGGCCCCATATCGCCATCGTCCATCGGTGGGGTAATGTTCAGATCTTTAACCCGGGGCACGAGACGCTCAATCAGCTCGTCAGCCGTATCCTTACCGACAGGTACAGCAACCGAGATAGCCATGCAGCGTTCGCCTGCCGAACCATAACCCGCACCGATCATCGCGTCGGTCACTTGGTCCATGTCGGCGTCAGGCAAGATAATGGCGTGGTTCTTAGCACCCCCCATCGCCTGTACGCGCTTGCCATTGGCAGTCGCTGTTGAATAGACGTACTGGGCAATCGGGGTCGAGCCAACGAAGGATACAGCCTTGATCCGAGGTTCATTGCAGATCGCATCGACGGCAACCTTGTCGCCGTGGACGACATTCAAGACACCCTCAGGCGCGCCTGCTTCCATTAGGAGCTCGGCAAAGCGCACGGGCAGGCTCGGGTCCTTCTCCGACGGCTTCAAGATGAAGGTGTTACCGCAAGCGATCGCCACCGCGAACATCCACATGGGAATCATAGCTGGGAAGTTGAAAGGCGTAATGCCGGCAACCACGCCGAGTGGCAAACGGTAGGAGCGGACATCAATGCCCGAGCTGCCTAAATCCGACGTCTCGCCTTTGACAAGATGAGGAATACCGCAAGCGAATTCCACAACATCAAGGCCGCGCTGAATATCGCCCTTGGCATCGCTGAAGGTTTTGCCATGTTCGCTCGACAACAGCTCGGCGAGTGAGTCCATTTCCTTAATTACCAGATCGCGGAACCGGAACATAACGCGCGCGCGGTTGACGATGGAAACTTGCGACCACTTTTCAAAAGCAGCCTCTGCCACGTCCACGGCGTGTTTTAGATCTTCCTCAGCCGCGAGGCGTACTTGTCCCTGTACCGACCCTGTTGCGGGGTTCAAGATCACCCCCGTACGGTCGCTTGTTCCTGCGTATGGTTTGCCGCCAACGAAGTGCAGCACGTCCCTCGATTGTCCGGCCATTGATCCGGTATCGATAAGCGCCTCGCTCATCCGAATTCTCCTTGTCTTGTTCGTCGCCCCAGCCGCCCCTTATCGAGCGGCAAACTTTCTTCACTGATGAGCCCAATTCGCTCTCTAGCTAGAACGCGCTATTTTCCAGAGCCTGGCCCGCGAATATATCTTATAGCGCGACAGTCATAGCCCCAAAGCGACGAAACCTCCAGTCGCTGGAGCGTAAATTCGGCAAAAATCCTCAAGAAGATTTCTCGCCAATCTCGATCTCGATTTCACCGAGCCCTTCGATTCCAGCCTTGACCTGGTCACCCGGCAAAAGCGCGCCGACACCCGCCGGCGTGCCGGTGAAAATCAAATCGCCTGCCTCCAAGGTGAAGAAGCTCGAAAGCTCCGCGATGATTTCAGGCAATGACCAGATCATCTGACCCA
>CAXMNO010000015.1:0-2918 GCA_964194655.1 uncultured Acidimicrobiia bacterium | reverse complement strand
AGTGGAGTCACAAACATAGCCTTCGGAACGGAGCATCATTTCGATACCCTGTGCCGTCGCTGTATCGTCTTCGACAAGAAGTACACGCATATCGGTCCCCTGGTTTGGTATTAACCAAGCACATTTAGCAATCTTAACCATTTTCGGGGCGCTATGTTAATAATTAGTTACCAAAGTTAACGAAATTATTGTCTGCAAGACTAAAGGACTATTACGGAAATTTTGGATTCTTTAACATCGAATCGGCGAATTCCCTCAAATTCCTTCGAATAAACCGATATTTTATTAATGCGTCTGCCATTTCTTCCTTAACCATGATCGTTAGAGTCGCTTTACCGAACCTTAAGGGGCACCGGGGCAAACTCTTGTCTCGTTAAGGATAAAGCCCGATTCGGCCGGCCAAGAGCAACCGCCAAGCGGTGTCGTTTGATATGCAAGGGCCAAAGTCGATGGCGAAAGGGGTTAGGAAATAAATGCTGCCGCAGCTTTCTATTATTCCTGACATAGAAAAGTTGCCGGACTATCGGCTTTTTGGCCGTGTTTCCGGGATCGTCGGCATGCTTCTTGAAATGGCGGGCCTGGATAGTGAGCTTTCCATTGGGTCGCGTTGCCGGGTCCATGCCCGTGGCGGGCGTTCGGTCTACTGCGAGGTGATCGGATTTCGCGGCGGTCACGCGCTGCTCTTGCCTTTTGGGTCGCTTGAGGGTGTCGGGCTCGGGTGCAAGGTTGATCTTTTGACCGGGGGGCCGAGTGTCTTTCCATCGACTGCTTGGCTGGGGCGTGTCGTCAATGCTCTTGGAGAGCCGGTTGATGGCAAAGGAGTGCTACTGAGCGGGCAGCTGGCTTATGCGCTTCATGCGTCACCGCCGCCTGCTCACAGCCGCAAACGTGTTGGCGCAAAGCTCGATCTTGGCATCAAGGCCATAAATACATTTCTGACCTGCTGCGATGGCCAGCGAATGGGGATTTTCGCAGGATCCGGTGTCGGTAAATCGATCCTGCTTTCCATGTTGGCTCGCTATGCGGATGCCGATGTCAATGTCATCGGATTGATCGGCGAAAGGGGCCGGGAAGTTCAAGAATGGCTTGAGGAGCAATTAGGCCCTGAAGGACTTGCACGCTCGGTCGTGGTTGTTGCCACGTCCGATGAGTCGCCCCTGATGCGCAGGCAGGCAGCCTATCTCACGCTAACGGTGGCGGAATTTTTTCGTGACAGGGGGAAAAAGGTCTTCTGCCTCATGGACTCAGTGACACGCTTTGCCATGGCCATGCGTGAGATTGGTCTGGCTGCAGGCGAACCCCCCGCTGCCAAAGGATATACGCCTTCGGTATTCTCGGAATTGCCGAAATTGTTGGAACGTGCGGGGCCGGGCCAGGGCGACGGGTCTATTACGGGCCTTTTCACAGTCCTGGTCGAGGGCGATGACCATAACGAGCCGATCTCCGATTCGGTGCGCGGAATTCTGGATGGCCATATCGTCCTCGACCGCAAAATTGCCGAACGCAATCGCTATCCGGCCATTGATTTGCTTAAAAGCATTTCGCGCACCATGCCCGCTTGCAACTCCGAGCGAGAAAACGCCCTGATCACACGGGCACGCCAGCTTCTCTCGACCTATGAAGATATGGCGGAATTGATCCGCCTTGGCGCCTATAAGCGCGGCAGCGATCCAACAGTCGATGAGGCAATTCACTACTACCCGCTGCTGGAAGCCTTTATCGCACAAAGGATCGAAGAACGCTTTGGACTTGAGGCGTGCTACGGCGAATTGGCGCAAATTTTGGGTGTTGATTGGCCGGTCGTTGCGGTGCCTACCAAGCAGCCGGTCGCTAGTGAAGAAAAAGAGGGCACGAAAGCGATCGGTGTCCCTAGCGCAGGCGCACCTTTAAAACCAACAGGCCAGCCGGAATTAAAGGCCCCAAAACCGGATGACACCCCAGTTCTAGCGGATACACAAGCGCCTGTTGCGACTCCCTCGGCCCAAGTTGAGGCGCAAAAGAAGCCGCTGCGCGTTCGACAGATGTCTGCAGAAGATCGGCGCCGGAAAATGGCAGCAGCCCTCAATATTGACCCTAAAGAGCTGGATGGCGGCAATGAAGTTGCAGGAAAAGGCGATCCGGCGGGAGAGACATAAATTTTGCTAGTTTGAGGCACGCCTATCCGGTTTAAAAATTAATACAACAATCGTGCGGAGAAGACGGTGAATTCACTAAAGCAACTGATCCGATTGCATCGTTGGAATCTTGATGAGAAGCGTCGGAAACTAACCGAGTTTGAGTCTCTGCGCGATCGTATGCTGGGTGATATTGCTGAATTGGAGCAACTTGCCGAGCGCGAAACAGAAATCGCAGCCCAGAACCGGGAAGGGGCCATGGCGTTCCCCCAGTTCATTTCTGTTTTGCTAGAAAGACGTCGTAAGTTGACGAATTCACTTGGTGAAGTCGAAGTTGCGATTGAAGAGGCGCGAGAAAGGCTGGCAGAGGCCTTTCAAGAGGTGAAACGATACGAGATAGCGGCGGAAAATGCGATGAAACGCGAAGCACATAAGCGCCGGCTGAAAGAGACCACGCTCGAAAACGAACAAGGCTTGGAATCCTTTCGCCGCAAGGCGGGTTTATGGGGCTGATAGAGCACTTTCAGCAAAAGTGTGTACGGTTTTGCGCCCGGAAAGTGCGTAATCATAATAGCTTAGAGCAGTTCTCATGATCGAGGGATCATTAAAAGTGTTCGGCTTTTTCTCAGGCTTTCGTTGACACGCTTGAAGACTAGACAAGCACCTCGCCGACATCCTCAAATTCTCCACCCATGAACTTTCCAGCGAGTTCCAAGAAGCTGATTTGGCCCTGCCAATCTTCGAACTTTAGCGTTTGTTCAAAAATCGCGGATATATGGCCTTGTTGTTCTGCTGTGAGCGGCT
>CAXMNO010000014.1:0-2707 GCA_964194655.1 uncultured Acidimicrobiia bacterium | reverse complement strand
CGGGCGTTCACACGGCTGCGGCGATGTGTGAACTCTACTGAGTTATCAAAGTCGACCAGGGATTTAGCCTCTGCCGTGATCGGTGACCATGTCAGCTCGTAGAAGAGCAGCTCGCGGCTCTCCTCCTCATCAAGAAAGCGGCTGATGCGAAGCTCGCCCAATGACGTTTCATCGTTCGGTTCTTTGCGAAGGCTGATTGTCTTAGTTTGGCCGCCGATAACGTTCAATCCGAGCTTTCGGTTCAAGTTACCGGTGAACCTGGCAGAATAGCCCGGCAAATGATCACCAATACCATGCACCATCAAGATACGTAGCGTGCCGCCAGGACGGCCCTGATCACGGCGATCCTTCTGTTGAACGAGATATTGCTCCAACCCCGTAGACGGCGGCCCGGTCACAAAGCATTCACGCGTGTCCGCGCTCTGCCCTTTCTCTAAAACAGCCTCGGTAATCCCCTTTGCAAAGCCGGAACACCCCTGCAACACCAAAACGAAGACCAAAAACGCGTACCTGCCCATCAAAGGCATCGGCAAAAGCATCAAGGCTTCCTTTCGCGACAAGTGGCCCCAACGGGCTCATAGCGTGAATTACCATAACTGGATACGCCGTGCGGTGGAAGTATCGGGTTTTTACAATTTGATCTGTAACGCCGTGATTTCGCTCGCATCTGGCTGGGCCTGACAGAATTCTCTCAATATTGAGGCGATCGTCATTACTGAGCCGCTATTTAAGGACCACGTACTCTTGCCCGAATCCCAGCCCCGTCTCATACTTGAACTGCGCAGAATAATAAGGAGGAAATCCAGTGAGTTTCGATACCAAAAAAGTAGCAGAGATCCATCGCGAACTTCATAGCCACCTGCCCCCGGAACCAGCCTTGCGCGTCAAAGCGCTGGAGAGTTTGCTGGTCGAAAAAGGACTGGTTCACTCAGATGCGATTGATACTTGGATCGAAACCTATACCGATAAGATGGGCCCCAAACGCGGTGCTAAAATCGTAGCCCACGCATGGGCGGATCCTGCCTTCAAGGCCCGTTTGCTGGAAAGCGCCCCAAAGGCTGTGGCCGAAATCGGCTTAGCGGGGCAAAGTTCGGGTGATCTTCAGGCCCTAGCGAATACATCAAGCGTCCAAAATCTCGTCGTTTGCACTCTTTGTTCTTGCTATCCCTCGGGCCTGCTTGGACCGCCGCCTGCTTGGTACAAGGCAAACGAATATCGGGCGCGAAGTGTACGCGACCCAAGAGGCGTCCTTAGAGAATTCGGCGTGGAATTAGGCAGGGATGTCGAGGTTCGGGTTTGGGATTCCACCTCGGAGCGGCGCTACATCGTTATTCCAGAGCGACCGGCTGGAACCGAAGGCTGGTCCGAAAGCGATCTCGCAGCCCTTGTCACACGCAATTCCATGATCGGAACCGAACGCGATCTATCGATAGATTCACCGGCTGCCAGCGGGGAGGAAAGCTGATGGATGGGCCCCATGATCTCGGCGGAAAAGAAGGCTTTGGCCCGATTAATCGAGAACACGACAACGGCCCGTTCCATGAAGCGTGGGAAGGCCGGGCATTCGCCATCGTGCATACCGGCGGCGGCAATTCGAACTGGTCAGTCGATTGGTTTCGCCACAGCCGCGAGCTCATTGAACCCACCGATTATTTGACCCGGCCCTACTTCGACCAATGGGCGCAAACTGTTATGGCGCAAATGATCGAGGCTGGTCATGTAACCCTGCACGAGCTCATTTCCGGTGTCAGTGTGGCTGATGTCAAAGCTGAAGTGCCAGCTAAAGAGGCGAAGGACATCGACCGCGTCATCACGACCGAGCGTAGTTTTGAGGTCGAGCCTAAGGCCCCACCCCGCTTTAAGATCGGCGATCAAATTATCACCAACCGCTATGGTCACAGCGGACATTCGCGCCTGCCAGGCTACGCACGGGGATGTCGCGGTGTGATCTTGTCGCACCATGGCGCACACCCGCTGGCCGATGCCATGGCGCGTGGCGAGATGGTGCCCGAACACCTCTATACCGTGGCTTTCGCCGCAGAGGAGCTTTGGCCCGAGGCAAAGGGCAGCCAGGATAAGGTCAACATCGATCTGTGGGAGAGCTATTTTGAGCACGCCTAGAAAAGCTGCCAGAGAGAATAGCAGCGACGCTCTTGGCCCTCTGCGCCGGATGGATGGCGATCCCGTCTTTGATGAAGCCTGGCAAGCACAAGCACTCGCGATCGCCAATCGCCTCATTGAATCTGGCCAATTTACTGGCAAAGAATGGGCCGGAGCTTTAGGCGCTGAACTGAGGGCGCAAGCGACCGCGGGCGTACCTGATTCCAGCGATAGCTACTACCAAGCTGTCCTCGCAGCCCTGGAAAGGCTACTCGACAAGAACGAGAGCGTGCCAGCAATTGAGATGACCGAACGCCGCGACGCCTGGGCTAAAGCTTACTTAAGCACGCCCCACGGCCAACCGGTACGCCTATCTAGGGACTAACACCCGAGGCTAGAAATCGAAAAGAAGCCCTGCGTCTGCTATTCGCACGACGCAAGCGCATCCGCCTCCGTGCTCGCGCGCGCCTGGCAGATAAAATATTCTCCGCCGCTGGGATGGCTACAGGCAGTAAGCGAGCCCGCGAGTGAAATAACCACCCTCTCTTCAGGTTTACGAATATCGCAACTTAGGCATTGGTTCTTCGCGTCACCGCAAATTTTTTCG
>CAXMNO010000013.1:0-5352 GCA_964194655.1 uncultured Acidimicrobiia bacterium | reverse complement strand
TAGAGCCCGCTGGCCCCTATATCCTTGCCGAGAATTACCACCAACAGTACTTCGAGAAGAAGGGAATCGTCGGCGCCTGCCACACCCGTTGATGGGTTCAGACGGCCTAGGGAAGCTTTAAGCGTTGGTCTTCTTCGCTTCGGCCAGCGCTGCACGAAGTTCGGCTGCTTCATTCTCAAGCGTGGTGATACGCTCGGTTAGATTTTGCATAGCGCGTGCAACGGTGTCTTCGCCGTATTTCCTTGGAATGTGTTGATTGCAGTTCGCACTCCAAGCCTCGATCGTAAAAAGGATGGCGCGTTCAGGCTGCGCTGCATATTCGGGATGTGTGAGCTTTTCCAAAAGCTCCTCATCCCCTTCGACCATGCGGATGCGCCCCCAGATTTTGACACGCCGCTGGTTCTCGTAATCCATCAAAAAGATGTAGGCCTTGTCGTTCTCGGCCAAATTGCCGAGCGAAATGTATTGCTGGTTGCCAGGAAAATCGGCGAAGCCCAGCTCGCTCGGACCCAAGACGCGTAAAAAGCCCGTCGGCCCGCCTTTATGCTGAATGTAGGGCTGGCCTTCGGCTGTCGCGGTGGCCAGATAGAAAGAATCGCGCGCTTGAATGAACTCGGCTAAGCCGCCGCCAACCTTGTTGGACCAATCGTGCCTCTCAGTCATGCGGGCGTAGGCATTGCGCGAGCCGCGCTTTTCCTGCTCCGCTTTCACAGAAGGCGTAAAGGCAAGATCGCTTCTGGAGCTGGAGTTGGTCATACGGCGTGTCCACTTCGTCGAGCACGGTTGTTCACTTCCAACCAGAAGAGGAGGGAAACCGGGCGGCCACTCGTTCAAGTTTGGAAAAAAGCTGTATTTCAGCTATATAGATAGAACGGTCCATCTACCAAGGAGAAATTTACTGGCTTCTTGGTTTTGTATGGCGAAACCTTTATGCATAGTGGCCTTTATGAAGGCTATTTTTGCGGGTTAGGAGCGGATGTCGGCGAAGCGAGACCTACTGGTGCAGGTAGCCTTGCGGCTTTTTGCCAAGCATGGATTCCACGCAACAGGGATAGATAAGATCGTGGCGGAGGCCGGCGTTGCCCGAATGACGCTCTATAAATATTTCAAGTCCAAGGACGATTTGATCGTTGCGGCCCTAAGGTTGCGCGACGAAGATTTCCTCATCTGGATAACATCTTATGTGGAAGATCATGGCGGGGATGCAAAGGCGCGCCTTCTTTCCACATTCGATGCTTTGGAGGATTGGTTTCGTGGAAAAGCCTTTCCGGCGGTAGGGTTTTGGGGCTGTGCCTTTATCAACGCCGCAGGTGAATTCGCTGACCATGCCCATCCAGCGCACCGCGAGGCGGCAGAACATAAGCGAAAGGTCCTGGGCTTTCTTCGTGAGCTCTTAGAGGAGGCTGGCTATGAAGATGCCGAGGCGCTTGCTCACGAAATTCTCCTTCTCCAGCAAGGCGCGATCGCAACCGCTCAAGTGTCGGGTGATCCGACAAGTGCCGCACGGGCCAAACGCGTTGCGGAGAAGCTGTTGGAACATCGCGAACGTGCCTCTTAAGCGCAAGATTCGGCTTTTTCCTTGCCAGAGAGCGCGCAAGTTGAAACCATACTTTCATGAAACTTTGCTCCTCGATTAGGGGCGACCAAGAAACGCTGGGTCAGGCAAATTGACCAGCGGCTAAGAAAACTAGGAAGTGGAGATTAGTAACAGTCAGGGAGGAAGATATGAGCTCAGAGCAGGTTGCAGGGCCGCGCTGCGCCGTCCTATTAGGACCGCCCACCAGTGGTAAGACCACATTGATGGAGGCAATGCTTTTTCAAGCAGGTGCAATCCATCGCAAAGGCAGCGTTCTCCAAGGTAATTCTGTTGGCGATGCCTCGCCCGAGGCACGTGCACGCCAAACCACGGTAGAATCAAATTTCGCACATTTGGAATTTCTAGGGGAACATTGGTCGATCATCGACTGCCCCGGCTCTGTGGAGTTGTCGCGCGAACGCGATGTCGCTCTCATGGCCGCCGATATCGCTGTTATCGTTATCCCGCCTGAAACGGAACGTGCGGTCGCGCTGGCCCCGGTTTTCAAGTTCCTCGACGATTATAAAATTCCCCACATTGTTTTCATCAACAAGATAGATAAGCCCGCCGCGCGCATCCGTGATGTCCTTCAGGCGGTGCAGCAGGCCTCAGCCCGGCCCTTAGTCTTACGCCAGGTCCCAATCCGTGAGAGCGATAGCGTCACGGGTTTTGTCGATCTCGTGAGTGAACGGGCCTGGAAGTATAACGAAAACAAGCAATCTGACTTGGTCGCCATTCCGGATTCCCTTCAACAGCGCGGAGAAGAAGCGCGTCAAGAGCTTTTGGAATCGCTCTCGGATTTTGACGATAATCTTCTCGAACAATTGCTGGAAGATAAGGTTCCTGCGACGGAAGAAATCTACAATTATCTAACGCAGTTTCTTAGCGACGATCAGATTGTGCCTGTACTGATTGGCTCTGCCGAGCAAGGTCACGGCATCACGCGCCTTTTGAAAGTCCTTCGCCACGAAACGCCAGGCGCATCGGAAACGGCGGAACGCCTAGGCGCACCAATTACCGGTGGATTTGCCGCAAGTGTCGTGAAGACCGTTCATGCCGCACATACCGGCAAGCTCTCGATTGCGCGCGTGTGGTCGGGCAGCATCAAAGACGGCACCACAATTGGCGATGACCGAATTTCCGGTATCTACAAGATAATGGGCGGAGATAGCCAGAAGCTAGGCGATGCCGAGGCGGGGGAGCTTGTCGCCTTTGGTCGCATGGACTCGGTTCATACGGGCGATTTCCTGAATGAGAACGGCCGTAGTGCAGAATCCGGCATGCTCTGGCCGGACCCTCCCTCACCGGTCTTTTCTGTCGCAATTCAGCCGCTCAATCGGCAAGACGATGTGAAACTGACAAGTTCTATTGCAAAATTGATTGAGGAAGATGCCTCTCTCTCCAAGGAGCAGACGGACGATACCCACGAAATGCTGCTTATAGGGCAGGGTGAAATCCATCTGCGCATCGCAATTGATCGCTTGAAAAACAAATATAATGTGGAAGTCACCTCAAGCCGCCCACAAACACCATATAAAGAAACGATCCGAAAAGGAGCGGTTCAGCATTCCCGCTTCAAACGGCAGTCGGGTGGGCACGGTCAATTCGGCGATGTCCATATCGAAATCAATCCCTTGCCGCGCGGCAGTGGCTTTGAGTTCATCGATAAAGTCGTAGGTGGCTCTGTGCCGCGCCAGTATATTCAATCCGTCGAGGCTGGTGCCCGCGATTATCTGGTCCGTGGTCCCCTTGGCTTTCCGGTGGTTGATATCTCGGTCAAACTTTTCGATGGCCAGCACCATGCCGTCGATAGCTCCGACCAGGCCTTTAGGACTGCGGGCAGATTGGCGATGAGCGAGGGTATGCCCAATTGTGGTCCGGTTTTACTCGAGCCAATCCATGAGGTTTCTATCGGTGTTCCGATGGAATTTACGAACAAGGTCCATAGCCTCGTTTCCGGACGTCGCGGGCAAATCCTTGGTTTTGAAAGCCGGTCGGGTTGGAAAGACTGGGATGAGCTTAAGTGCCAGATTCCGCAAGCAGAGCTGCAGGATCTAATTATCGAGTTGCGCTCGCTGACCTTCGGTGTGGGGAGCTATAGGGCACAGTTTGATCACCTCCATGAGCTGACTGGCCGTCTTGCAGATGATGTCGTGACCAAGCGTCAAGAGGCCATGGAAGCAGCGCGCAATAATTAGCGGAGCAATCACTGATTTAGGCGATGAGTTGTTGAATGGTGGCACAATCCCTTTGCCGCCATTTGGCTTTTTTGCCGCCGTTTGACGTTTTATGAGGCCTCCTCTGGTGGGCCTTTGAGTTCTACAACATTGCCATCGGGATCCTCGATATAGAGCGATGGGCCATAGCCTTCGGCGCCATAGCGGCGTGCGGGTTCTCCCACAGCGATGCCGGCTGCCGCTAGTTTCTCTTTGATTGCTTGAGGATAGAAGGGTTCAATCCTCAAGCAGAGGTGATCCAGATTGCGTCCTTCGGCGCCGGGCGCTTTCCCGCCTGCACTGCCAAGCTTGCCCCCGATGGGAACCAAGTCGATCAAGCAGTTGCCAGCGCGAAGCTGGATCAATCCAAATTCCTCGACCTCGCGTTCAAGCTGGCAGCCGAGTTGATCGCAGTAAAAGGCCAGGGATCGTTCCCGGCTTTTGATACGCAAGACGATATGATCGATGCCTTGTATTTGGAACATTGCCCTTCCTTGCTTTCTTTGTTGATCTGCTATCCACAAGAGTTAGCGGATTTTACCAAATCTTTAAATTGCCTTTATCAGGGCTTTAAGCGCTTAGGCCAATATACCCCTCACTCGCATCACTGCTTTAACCCCACCTAATCGTGGGAGAAGCAAGGCTACGCATAACCCATTCTGGGCCCGGGTTCTGCTTATCCTTATGAGGTGCGGGGAAAGTGCGGATAACAATCTTTATAGGACCAGTTATTCGCCAGCCAAATAACTGGATCCCTTGGGCGGATGTCCGTCCAAGGGTTTTTCTCCATTATCTGTTAGGCTTCATCTTCGTTGCTCTTTTGGCCAGCCGCTCTTTTGGCTATGTTCTGGCATTGCTTTTTGGGTCGAAGGTTGGAGTGGGGCGGTTAACGAGTTTCACGCACCAGCCCCACGAAACTATGGAGACAAAGCCGGACAACATGAAAGCAGATTCGAACGCGGCAACGATCTTGATCGTGGAAGACGATCCAAATATCGCAAGTTTGGTTGCGAAGTATTTGGAGAACGATGGCTTTAGCACAGTCCTGGTTGACGATGGCCACGAAGCCCTTTCAGCGATTCAGCGGCACAAACCGAGTTTGGTCGTTCTTGATCTTATGCTGCCGGGCATGGATGGCTGGGAAATTTGCCGCGAGGTGCGCCGCCGCTCAGACCTACCCATCTTAATGCTTACGGCGCGCGAAGATGAGATGGACCGTGTGGTCGGCCTGTCGCTGGGCGCGGATGACTACGTGGTGAAGCCCTTTAGCCCGCGTGAGCTGGTGGAGCGCGTGAAGGCGATTTTACGCCGGGTCAATGTCGCCGCTCGCGATGATAAGGCGGATGTGCTCCGTCGTGGGGCCTTAACCTTGGAGCCTTTGAAGCACAAAGTAACGTTAGAGGGCGAGGTCGTGTCATTGACACGCTCGGAGTACACGCTTTTGCACTGCCTGATGGCTTCCCCGGGACGGGTCTATAGCCGGTCTGAATTGCTGGAACGGCTCTATTCCGGTGGCGAGACCGTGATCGACCGTGTGGTCGATGTGCACATTGGCAAGCT
>CAXMNO010000012.1:0-1655 GCA_964194655.1 uncultured Acidimicrobiia bacterium | reverse complement strand
GGTCATGGCGCCATGGTGGCGTGCAAGTGCCAAAACATCGAGCATTTGGCGGTCGCTGATTTTCAGGTTTTCATAGGTGAGGTAGACCTTGAAGGATGAATAGCCAGCCTCGATCAAGGCAGGCAGCTCTTGGCCCAAGACCTGCTCGTTGGGGTCGGAGATGATCATATGAAAGGCATAGTCGATAACAGACTTCGGCGCGGCACGGGCGTGATAATCCTCGATCACCTGGCGCAAGCTCTGACCGCGATGTTGGGCTGCAAAGGGGAGGAAGGTGGTGGTTCCTCCAAAAGCGGCTGAGATGCTGCCGGAATGGAAGTCATCCGCTGTCATAAGATGGCTGGAAGATTCTTGCTCAATATGGCAGTGGGCATCGATACCGCCGGGGAGGACGAGCAGGCCATCGCCCTCTCTCACACGCGTCGCTGGGCCGAGGTCATGGCCGAGCGTGACGATAGTGCCGCTGCGAACGGCGACATCGGCAAGGTAGCTATCGCTCGCCGTTACCACGGTGCCGCCTTTTATAAGAAGATCGAAATCAGCCATTACTTTCACTCTTCTTTTTAAAAGCCCTCTTGCTCTGCGGGGCCAGCGCGGAGGACGCGGTCGAAGCGCTCAAGCTCCAACGAGACACGGCCGTAGATCGTATTGGGCTCGAAGGCCCCATGCCTGTCAGGCTGGCCAGCTGGCATGTCCATAAGAATTTCTGCTGCCTCATCGATGGTCTCAACCGACCAGATATGGAAGCGCTTCTTAGCTACAGCGTCGGCGACCTCATCGCGCAAAATGAGATTTGTCTCGTTTGCTTTTGGCATAACGACCCCCTGGCTTCCCGTTAGCCCGCCGCGATCACAGCAGGAGCGAAAGAAGCCCTCGACCTTGTGGTGCACGCCACCAATTGCTTGTGATTCGCCATGCTGATTGACGGAACCTGTGATCGCTAAATCCTGGCGAACTGGAATGCCTGAGAGTCCGGAGAGGATCGCGATCAACTCGGCGAGCGAGGCGCTATCACCCTCCACCCCGCCATAGTTCTGCTCAAAGGTGATGGAGGCGTTGAAAGAGAGTGGAAACCTCTTGGCGAAACGCCCGGCGAGAAAGCCTTGCACCACCATGGCACCCTTCTGCTGGATGGGGCCGCTTAGAGAGATGTCGCGTTCCAGATTAATCACGCCGCGCCGACCGATTGAGGTCCGTGCCGTTATGCGGCTGGGTGCGCCAAAGGCATGGTCGCCCAAGTCGCGGACCGTTAGCGCATTGACTTGGCCAAGCGTGCGGCCCGTCACATCGATCATGACGGTGCCTTCGTTGATTTGCTCGTGCAGGCGGTCTTCGATGCGTGAATTTCGTTCGCGCCTGCTTAGCAGTGCCTTCTCAACGCAATTGAGGCTTATGGTCCTACTGCTTGCCGCGTGGTGGGCGGCTTCCCTCAGCGCATCCTCGACCCTCTCGAACTGGGCGGAGAGGCGCGTTCGATCCCCAGACCAGCGCGATGCCATGCCAAGCAGCCGTGATACTGCATTCTTCGCGATTTTCCGCCCGCCGTAGTTACGCGCCATCCGGTGGATCATCGCGGCATAGGCAGAAATATTACCATCGCTTGCCTCCATATCCGCATCGACGTCGGCCTTGACGCTGAAATAGGCCTGGAATTC
>CAXMNO010000011.1:0-2890 GCA_964194655.1 uncultured Acidimicrobiia bacterium | reverse complement strand
AGTCCAGAGGTGTAAGTATTGTCCGAAACTAGCCCAGGCCAAAGTCTTTTATTGGGAGAGCGGCTGAGAAAGGCTAGAGGATCTTACCCTCAAAGGGATGCCACCCTTCAGGATGTTCGATTTCCACGACCCAGATATCGGGATCTCTGCGGATTGCCCGCTCGATATAGTCGTCGGCGTCCGCTTCGCCGACGGCCTCGCCTTTAAGGGCTGGAAGCCAAGCCTGGCGGCCGCTCGAATCGCGGGTTTGATTGAGGAGACGGCTGCCATTCGCCCCCATGGAGAGCTTTAAAAGCAAAAGCCCGCCCATCTTTTCGCCACGCTTAACCACTGTTGCCGGAATTCCTTCGGCAAAGCAGCGTCTCAGATGTGCCTTGACCCAAAGTTCCGTTGGTAGGCGAGGGTCGCCATAATCGCTGTCATACATGGTGCTGTTTCTTGCTTATCAGTGCGACTGCTCCTTGGTTTTTTGGAAGCGCACGTCAGGATGATCTTGCACGGTGCGGTCCAAATGCCAGGCATTGCGGGCGAGAAATACTTGCGCCCCCGTGTGGTCTTCTGCGAGCGCCACCTGATTGCCGTCGGAGAATATTTTGAGCTTCAGCGGATCTTCAGCTTCAACCCAGCGCGCGGTGTGCAGCTCGGTCGGCTCGAAGCGCACGGGAATTGCGTATTCGGTGCGAATTCGGTCTGCCAGTACGTCGAATTGCAAGGGACCCACGACGCCGACAATCCAATCTGCGCCGATGATCGGTTTGAAGACACGCGCAGCGCCTTCTTCTGCCAATTGCCGGAGCGCGCGGCCTAGATGCTTGGCCTTTAGCGGGTCGAGTGGCCGAACCTTCTGCAAGTATTCCGGTGCAAATGAGGGAATGCCGGTGAAGAACAGCTCTTCACCCTCCGTCAACGCGTCGCCAATTCCCAGGTTTCCGTGATTGGGGACGCCGATAATGTCACCCGGCCAGGCTTCCTCCGCCAATTCCCGGTCGCGGGCGAGGAAAAGGACGGGGTTGTGCAGATTGAGCATTTTGCCCGAGCGCACATGGCGCAGCTTCATGCCCCGTTTAAAGTGGCCTGAACACAAACGCATGAAGGCAATACGGTCGCGGTGGTTGGGGTCCATATTTGCCTGAATTTTGAAAACGAAGCCGCTGACTTTGCTTTCCTCAGGGTCGATATGGCGTTCCTTCGTTGGCTGATGGCGCGGTGTGGGTGCCAGATCCGCGAGACCCTGCAGCAATTCACGCACACCGAAGTTATTGACGGCACTACCGAAGAAGACCGGTGTCTGGTTGCCTTCTAAGTAGGCCTCCGCATTGAAGGGGGGGCAAAGTTCGCGCACCATTTCAACGTCTTCGCGGAGCTTTGCAACGGCATAGTTGGGCAGCAGCTCATCGAGCTTCGGATCGTCGATCCCATCGCAGATTTCGCCCTCTTCACCCTTCCCGTCACGGCTGCGGCTAACCAGAAGCAGGCGGTCATTGCGAAGATCATAGCAGCCAAGGAATTGGCGCCCCATTCCAATTGGCCAGGAAAGAGGTACGACTTCAAGAGCCAAGCGCTGCTCGATATCGTCCATGATCTCAAAGGGCTCTAAGCCGTCGCGATCGAGTTTATTGATGAAGGTGATAATGGGCATATCGCGCAGGCGACAGACTTCAAAAAGCTTGAGGGTCTGTTGTTCAATACCCTTTGAGGAATCCAATACCATGACGACCGAATCAACCGCAGTTAGTGTGCGATAGGTATCCTCACTAAAATCTTCGTGGCCCGGTGTATCGAGGAGGTTGAAGGTCAAACCGCCATATTCGTATGTCATGACGGAGCTTGCGACAGAAATACCGCGCTCACGCTCCACCTTCATCCAGTCAGAATGCGCACGCCTGGCATTACCACGCGCCTTGACTGCCCCTGCAAGCTGGATGGCCCCACCGAAAAGCAATAACTTTTCGGTCAAGGTCGTTTTGCCGGCGTCAGGGTGAGAGATGATGGCAAACGTTCGTCTGCGCTGGATGGCGTCTTGCAATTTACTCATCGGATTTTGCCGGGTTTTAATTTCTATCGCTGGAAGGCTCGAACTTTCTAAAGCCGGGCACTTTTGTAAGCGCGCTTCTTATACTAAGGCGAACCACTTGTCGATGCGCACGAAGCCGTAAGCGCCAATGCCACTAGCATCTGCGGCGATTACATGAAATGACGGAGGTCAGTCAGGATACGTAACCGAAGGTTTAAATCATCCATCCGGATTTGGGGAAGATCGAAGGAAAGGCCATATCCCTCGACGAGTTCGCGCGCGACGTAGGTAGGTAATGGGCCAATTTCAGGAATATGTAGGATAGCCTTAGAGCCAAGCTGAATTGCATCAGCGCAAAGAATAGCAGCACCGGCGCCCGAAATATCCAACACACGGCAGTGATAAAATTCCCCGTCCACTTCAATTTGACCATGGCGATCCAGGACCAAACGGTTGTGAAGCCGCCTTTCGACCTCCTCACCGGTGGGGGTAAGGGGTTTGCACCCTAGATAAGGCGCTTTGCGGTCGGGCTCCAACATTTCTCAATCTCCCAGGCTTCCCTATGAGTGGAAGCGGACCGAATCCTTTTGAATCTTGAACGGAAATAATGAAGGAAAGCTTGACGGTTTGAGCGCAGGCACCAGACGAACTGCGAAGACCGGTTGATCAAGAAACCTGCGCAAGGGCTGGCCGATTTGGTCCGCGAGTCAAAATCTTCTCTGAGCCTTTCGATCTTCTGACTAGCCGGGAGCCTGTACGGCACAAATTATCGGGCTTTACACTTTTTGCCTCTTGCGCCAACGCGGCTGTTTCCGTAGGGTCCCGGCCTGTCGGGGAGTAGCGCAGCCTGGTAGCGCATCTGCTTTGGGAGCAGAG
>CAXMNO010000010.1:0-3724 GCA_964194655.1 uncultured Acidimicrobiia bacterium | reverse complement strand
GATTTTTGGGAAGATTTAACCGACTAGCGGTCCTCCGCTCTAACTTTGAGCGCACCCATATGCATGACACTGATTTATCACCCATCCGTGCCGTCATTTTCGATATGGATGGTGTCCTCACGAACTATGACTTTGATCGGCGCTTAAGCGTGCTAGAGCGCGAAAGCGGAATCGAGGTCGCTACGATCGAAGAGGCGATTTGGCACTCAGGCTATGATTATGAGCATGATCAAGGCCGCCACGACGCCAAGACATATTTGGCAGGTGTGGCCAAGCGTCTCGGGCGCCCTGTATCGCTGGAAACTTGGCTGACAGCCCGGCGGGAGGCCATGCGGCCCAATGGCGAAGTCCTGGAGATTGTTCGTGCCCTCACGGGTAAGATGAAACTCGCAACATTGACAAATAACGGCCACCTTTTGCGTGAGGCAATCGGTGAGGTCTTTCCCGAGTTTACGGAACTATTTGGCGAGCACGGTTACTTTTCCTGCCAATTCGGCGTGGCCAAACCGGATGCCGGCGCCTATCACGGTGTTTTAGAACGCCTCGACATTCCCCCTAATGAGGCACTTTTCATCGATGATACGGATTGGTGCTGCAGGGGCGCGGTGGACGCTGGCTTGCACGTGCATCATTTCAAAAGCGCGGAGGCCTTGCGCGAAGACCTGGTCGCTAGGGGAATTCTGTAACCAGCGAAACCTTTACGCCGCCATAGCTGGCTGCTTGGCCTGGCAGGCGCACAGGTGCTACACAAAGGCTCGGCGGTTCGAATGGGGTCCTTCAAATGACAGTGACGAAAATTGGCGTGGTTGGCTGTGCGGGTCGCATGGGACGTATGAATGTCTCTGCTATTCTCGAAAACGACGCAGCAACCCTGGCCGGTGGCACCGAACACCCTGAAAGCGAGTGGATCGGGCGCGACATGGGGACCTTAGTATCCGGCGCGCCTGTGGGCCTTGCGGTCGGAGGCGATCCTGCACCGCTGTTTGTGGCCTCAGACGTCGTCGTCGACTTCACTTCTGCTGTGGTGGCCGATCTCCACATAAAGCATGCCCTAGAGAGCAAAACACCGCTCCTGCTTGGCACGACAGGTCTTTCCGTCGCCCAGCAGGCAGCCGTTGAAGAGGCCGCTAAAGAAGTAGCGATCCTACAGGCTGCGAATATGAGCCTCGGTGTCAATCTCCTCATGATTTTGGTCGAACAAGCCGCCCGTGTTTTGAATCCCGACTATGATATCGAGGTGGTGGAAATGCATCACCGCCATAAAGTGGATGCACCGTCAGGCACAGCACTCGCACTTGGCCAGGCAGCCGCCGATGGCCGCACCGTTGCTCTTGAGGAGGTGGCACAGAAAGTGCGTGAAGGCATTACAGGTGCCAGGCCACGCGGCGAAATCGGGTTTGCGACGCTTCGTGGCGGCGATGTGCCGGGCGAGCACACGGTGATTTTTGCAGGTGAAGGCGAACGTATCGAGTTGACCCATAAGGCGGGCAAGCGGGAGCTTTTTTCCCAAGGTGCAATCAAGGCAGCCTTATGGCTCGCCGGCAAGCCAGCGGGCCTCTATTCAATGCGGGATGTATTGGGGATATAAGCGGGATTTATTGGGATTTAGGTGGGACTAAATCCCATTTCGGGCGTCGGTGAGCGCGTTGCGAAGGGCTATGGCGACTTCCAGTCTTTCTGCGGCATTTAAAAAATTTCCCACCACCAAATCGCGCCCGTGCGAGCGCAGGGTCAAACGGCTATCGCTTTCCGGTGGGTCATCCATCAAAATCTGGAGCCAATAGGGCTGAAACGACCAACTCTCCGCCTCGCCCCAGTGATTGAAGCGCGTCACCTTGAGCTCGTCCTTGGTCAGGGTGAGCACTTCGCGGATACGTGCATGGCGGTAGTTGATGCGAAAGGCCAAGTAGATGAGCAGTACATCGATGCCGAGAAATCCGACGACCGGCCACGCACCTGCAAGGAAGAAGCCAATACCTGCGGCAAAACTAATGCCGCAGACCATGGCCATCAGGATAATGAAACCCTTGGCAGAAAGGCTACGGTGCGGGGTTAACTGAGCATTGAAAAGCAAAGCCTGCTCTTGTTCGGCCGTCTTTTCCCGATCGTCATGATCTCTTGTCATGACTTAATCCTAACGAGAGAAGTGCATGATTGCCAATCCGTTCAGCTCGCGCATGGCTAAAGCGAAAAGAAGCGATTAGACTCCGCCCTTCTCAAATATAAGGCCCGCTAGCGCGAAGGGAGCAGATTAGAAAAATGAAGAAGGCCGACATCGTTACTTTTTATGACCGGCTCGCTGGTGAAATCGAAATTCCAAGGACAGAGCTAGAATACGTCAATCCCTACACGCTTTTGGTGGCTGTCGCTCTCTCTGCACAGGCGACTGACGTTAGTGTAAACAAGGCGACCGGCCCGCTTTTTAAGGCAGCCGACAGCCCTGAAAAAATGCTCGCTCTCGGCGAGGCTAAGCTAAAGGACTACATTAAGACCATCGGTCTTTATAATTCCAAAGCCAAGAACGTCATCAAGCTTTCGCGCATTTTGATCGAAGAGCATGGCTCTGAGGTACCAGAGGACCGTGACGCCTTGGAGAAGCTTCCAGGCGTGGGGCGTAAGACGGCCAACGTTGTCATGAACGTCGCCTTCGGCCACCCCACAATTGCGGTGGATACCCATATATTCCGTGTTGGAAACCGAACCGGCCTTGCGCCTGGTAAGAACCCTCTCGAGGTTGAAAAGAAACTCGAAAAAGTCACACCTAAGGATCGCAAGCTAAACGCCCACCACTGGCTAATCCTGCATGGACGCTATGTTTGTAAAGCGCGCAAGCCTGAGTGTTGGCACTGCACGGTCCGCGATGTCTGTGCCTATAAAGCCAAGACGACGCTAGAGGCGGCGCCTGCTGTTAAGCCGAAGAAAACATTGAGAAAAAATAGCGAACGCTGAAATTTTGGCTCTTGATGGCAATCGAGAATTTTTGGCCAAAGCATTTTTGTGGCTAAGAAGGGCCGCATCGTCGATAAGATTATCGCGGAGTAATATCAGCCAATCGGTGCCGTACGCCGTGCTTCGATCAACTGCCTGAGGCAGTCTTTCGTCTCATAGCTGTCAGCCTTTTTATCCCGTGCCTCGATATGGGTGACTTTGAGGGTTCCAGCTTCCGGATAGAGAAAAAGATCGAGAATGCAGCCCTCGCCACGGTATTGCCAAATCTCGGCGGGTGCCTCCCGGCGAAGCAATTGTGGCTCCCCTAGTTCCTGGGCCAGGGCGGCCGTTCCTAGGCCCAAGAAACGTTCAGGGCGGTCATCGATTGGCGGAAGGGTTTTCGCCGGTGGCAGGGCTGCTTCCTCTTGGCTCGAAATTTCGGGGGGTGTTGTCGCTTGGCTTTCTGTCTCAACCGCCGGCGCTTCCGCTTTCAGGGGTGCGGGGGCCTCGGTCGTCGCCTCTTGTTTCGTGACAGCCACGCAGGCGGACAAGCTCACAGCGCCTAGGAGGATCATAAAGGTCGAAATACGCATTCGTGCTGCCTAGGCTTTCTTGGTCGGGCCGGGCTTGGTGGGTTGTGCTCTGGAGCTAAGTGTGATTTCGGGGGTGTCTTGCTGTGCACCGCCCTCCTCCAGTTCCTCAATCTCGCCGGTGATCTTGCCGCCACGTTGGACTTCGAGTTCGCGGTAGACGAGCCGCCCATGGATGCGACCGCCGTCCTTCACGATGAGATGTT
>CAXMNO010000009.1:0-4129 GCA_964194655.1 uncultured Acidimicrobiia bacterium | reverse complement strand
CTAAAAGCGCCCGCAATACCTTCTTCTGTCCACTCCAGGTCGCGATCAGGCGGACTATCGGAAAGCATAAACCAGCGCGCCGTATCCGCCCCGTAATTACGGATTATCTGCTCGGGGTCGATGGTGTTTTTCTTCGATTTGCTCATCTTCTCCACACGTCCAGCAGTAACTTGCTTTCCGTCGGAGGTCGTCCAGCCGCCTTTACCGTCGTCACCTACTTCACTGGGATTAAGCCAGCGACCGTTATCATCCTTATAGGTGCGGTGGCAGACCATACCTTGGGTGAAGAGGCCCTCAAAAGGTTCTTTCAAACCCACATGCCCTGATTTCCGCATCGCGCGGGTAAAAAAGCGGGAGTAGAGCAAATGCAGCACAGCATGCTCAATGCCACCGATGTACTGATCAACCGGCAGCCAGCGATCCACAGCCTCGCGATTAACAGGATTATCGTCGCGCGGGCTGCAGAAGCGCGCAAAATACCAAGACGAATCAACAAAAGTATCCATCGTGTCGGTATCGCGCCGCGCTGGCTTAGTGCAGGAAGGGCATTGGGCGAATTTCCAGGTTGGGTGATGTTCCAGCGGATTTCCCGGTTTATCGAAGGTCACGTCTTCCGGCAATTTTACCGGAAGGTGGTCCCGTGGCACAGGCACCGCACCGCAAGCATCGCAATGGACGATTGGAATGGGACAGCCCCAATAGCGCTGGCGCGATGCCCCCCAGTCACGCAAGCGAAACTGGATCGTGCCTTCACCGGCTGAAAGCTTTTCCAGTTCCTCAATCACGCGCCTCTTGGCTTCATCTACGCGTAAGCCATTGAGGAAATGGGAGTTTATGGCGACACCATCACCAATGAAAGCCTCTTTTGCGATGGCGAAGCTCTTTGGATCCTCCCCTTCAGGCAGAACGACGGCTGTCACGTTCAAGCCGTACTTATTGGCGAAGTCCAAGTCGCGTTGGTCATGGGCCGGACAGCCGAAAATAGCCCCGGTTCCATACTCCATGAGTACGAAATTCGCGATGTAAAGGGGGAGTGTCCAATTTGGGTCCAGGGGATGTGTCACCCGAAGGCCGGTGTCATAGCCTTCTTTCTCTGCCGTGGCGATAATTTCCTCGCTCGTTCCCAATTGATTACAGCGGGAAATGAAGGCAGCAGCCTTTTCATCGCTCTCAGCGATTTCACCGGCCAAGGGATGATTGGGCGAAAGCGCGCAAAATGAAGCCCCAAAGAGCGTATCGGGTCTCGTCGTGAAAACCTCAAGCGAGGCGTCGCGGTCCACTACCGGGAAAAAGACCTTAGCGCCTTCCGAACGGCCGATCCATTTGGCCTGCATCGTGCGAACCTTTTCAGGCCAGCGGGGAAGTTGCTCCAAACTCTCCAGAAGGTCATCGGCAAACGCGGTAATGCGGAAGAACCACTGCGCGAGCTTTCGCTTTTCGACCAGCGCGCCCGAGCGCCAACCCCGGCCATCGATAACCTGTTCGTTGGCCAGCACTGTTTGGTCGACGGGGTCCCAGTTGACCCAAGATTCCTTGCGGTAAACTAAGTCCTGCTCAAGAAAGTCGAGGAACATCGCTTGTTCATGACGATAATAATCGGGATGGCAGGTCGCGATTTCCCGGTTCCAATCGATCGAAAGGCCCATGCTTTGAAGCTGGCCGCGCATGACGGTGATATTCTCGTACGTCCATGCGGCCGGGTGGACCTTTTTCTCCATAGCAGCGTTTTCCGCTGGAAGTCCAAAGGCGTCCCAACCCATGGGGTGAAGGACATCAAACCCGCGCGCATTCTTGTAGCGCGCAATGACGTCGCCCATCGCATAATTTCGCACATGGCCCATGTGGATGCGGCCGGAGGGATAGGGAAACATCTCCAGGACATAATACTTGGGCTTTGTGCCGTCATCGCGTGCAGCGAAGGCGTCTTGATCGCGCCACCGGGTCTGCCATTTAGTTTCCGTTTCGCCGACGTTGTAACGTTCGTTCATACCTTTAAGACCCGTTGCTCGAATTCGAGAATTGCACATGCGGAGCCGTCATATAGCGCATTTCTGCCTGAGATAAAAATAACAAGGATGAAATTTGCGAAAGATCCTCCTTGCTGCACTCGAAAGCGCGCCCGGAAACCGGTGCCATACGCCTCCTCAATCGAAGAGAGACGAGACCTCTCGAAAAAGCGGTGTATCCGCTTCGGCCAGCGGTTCGACGATCGAAAAGTGATTTAAGCCCTCAAGCACGTCGGCTTTTATGTTCAAAGACTGAGTTTGCGCCGCCTTCGCAAATGTTTGCTGCTGGTGGATAAACTCCTCTGTTTCGTTGCCGCCGACAGCCAAGTAGAAGGGCATTGAGCTTGGCTTTAACGCGTTCAGTGGGCTTTGAAGCTCCGCTTCCCCATGATCCAACTGCAAAATCTGGTTATGATAGCTAAGACGAATTGGCTCCAGATCGTAGACGCCGGAGATGGAGGCAATAGCCTTGGGCTTGGCGTTGTCGCCTCCTATCGTCAATCCGAGCATTGTTGCCAGATGGCCACCTGCAGAATGACCGACGACCACGATTTCATCGCTGGCAATCCCAAAGTCTCGACTTTTGCTTTCCATATAGGCGAATGCGGCTTCGATCTCCGCGACCATGCCTGAAATTCGTTCGCCCGGCGCCAAGGTGTAATTCAACGTGGCAAAGGCTATGCCTTTCTCCAAAAAGGCCGGCGCAATAAAAGCGAAGATGCTTTTATCGAGAGATTGCCAGTACCCACCGTGAATGAAAAGCAGCAGCGGGACAGGGCCGTCAGACGAAGGGGGAAGAAAAAGATCCAAGGTATGAGATGCGCCAAGCCCATATTGCAGGTCGCGGTGGCAAGCGAGCTTTTCATAGCAGGACTTAGATCGTGCTTCCCAATTCGCAAAAAAATCCGCGTGCTCTGGCCAGCGTGCCCGCAGATTTAGCTGTCGGTCCAGTTCTTCTTGGCTGTAATCACGATATACTTTTAACATTCCAATCGGCCGTTCCAACTCATCTAGGTGACGCAAAGTGAGAAATTAGGAAATCGGCTTTGAATTTGCCCGCGGTCGCCGGAGTTAAGCAAGGCTTCTTTACATATAACCGTCTGGTCCCGTCGGATTCGCCTTTACGGATGCCCACGACAAATGCTATCGGGCGCTGGAGTGGTGATTGCCAGTTGTGAATGGTATCTCAGGCAAAGGCGCACAAGCAATACGTGGTGCTTCGCGAGTGAACGCGATAACATGGTCAATATGACGGAAGAACAACAGCTTAAGTCCGGCAACTCTTTGCGCGACGTTGATCGGGCGCTCGCTGAACTCCGACGCGGCGCACCTGTGGTGCTGCGCGCACCCGATGGCGCTGCGGCTGTCATCCAGGCAGCCGAGACCATTAATAATGAGAGTCTGGAAGCTTTGACAAAGCTTTCGGGCGGTGAGCCTTCGCTTCTTTTAACGGGAAGGCGGGCTGCTGCGTTGGGAATAGAGCCCCGGCAGGACGGTGACTATGAGCCGGTTGTAGCCATCGCTCTTTCAGGGCGAGACGCCGAAAGAGTGGTTGAGCTGGCCGATCCTACGGCTTGGCAGGGCGCGCCTTTGCGCCGACGTACGCTTGTCGAGGCGCCAGGAGAGTTGGCTTTCGGTGCGATCGATTTGACCAAGTTGGCGCGCTTGTTGCCTGCGGCCTTGCTTGCGAGCGTTGAGAGCGATGGGTTGCGCGGCGAGGGTATTCCGGCCGACCTCATCGGTCTTTATGAAATTTCCACAACCAAGGTTGCCGATTACCGCCAGTCTGCGGCGCGTGCCCTTCGCCGGGTTGCTGAAGCGCGCGTTCCTCTGAAGGGGGCCGAGAACACGAAAGTGATTGCGTTTCGCCCGGACGATGGCGGCTCGGAGCATATGGCCTTGATGGTTGGGACGCCTGACTTGGAGCAGCCAGTCCTGATCCGGCTTCATTCCGAGTGTTTTACCGGTGATCTCCTGAACTCGCTTCGCTGCGATTGCGGGGATCAATTGCGAGGAGCGATAGAGGCGATCGGTGAGGCAGGGGCAGGGGTCGTCCTTTACTTGACGCAAGAAGGCCGCGGAATTGGTCTGGTCAACAAGCTGCGCGCCTATGCGCTACAAGA
>CAXMNO010000008.1:0-3234 GCA_964194655.1 uncultured Acidimicrobiia bacterium | reverse complement strand
GTGTTGCCGCAAAGACGGCTTCAAGGCAAATTAGCGCCCTTATCGCACGCTGAATATCTTGGGGATATAACCGATGTCGAACCCTCTTGGCCTTCTGGATGACTTGCCACGTGTCGACCTTAGCCATGGCGATACGCCACTGGAGCCTATGGCTAACCTTCAAGACGCACTTGGCGGTGCGCGGCTTTTGGTAAAGCGGGACGACTGCACCGGACTTGCGTTTGGTGGCAATAAGGTTCGCCAGCTCGAATTTTATCTGGGCGAGGCAAAAGCCGAAGGTGCCGATACCATCCTCATCACAGGCGCTGTGCAGTCGAACTTTGTGCGCTTGGCGGCCGCTGGTGCGCGCAAGCTTGGCATGGAAATCGATATCCAGTTGGAAGCGCGCGTACCGAAATCCGATCCTAGTTATCTGAATTCTGGCAATGTGTTACTCGATAAGCTGCTGGGCGCACGCGTCCATCACTATTCCGATGGCGAGGACGAGGCAGGGGCGGACCTGCGGCTGCACGAGATTGCAGACGAGCGCCGTGCCGAAGGTCGCACACCCTATGTCATTCCGCTTGGACCCGGTCACAAGCCCTTAGGCGCGCTTGGTTATGTGGTGGCGGCACGCGAAACGCTGGATCAGCTAAAGGCGCGCGGATTGACCGTGGATCGGTTCGTTGTTCCATCTGGAAGCGGTAATACGCACAGCGGCTTTCTCTTCGGCCTTCGGGCCTTGGGTTGTGAGGCCCCGGTTACAGGCATCTGTGTGCGCAGAAACGCCGACTTGCAGGCCCCACGCATCGCCACGCGTTGCAAGGAAATCGCGGAACTTTTAGGTGTTGAAAATCCTGTTCGCGAAGAAGATATCGTCCTGGACGACCGCTTCCTGGCGCCCGGCTATGGGCAGCTCAACCCCGCGATGGTGGAAGCGATGACACTCGCCGCACATAAGGAAGCGTTGCTGCTGGACCCGGTCTATTCGGGGAAATGCATGGCAGGTCTTGTCGACCTAGCGCGTCACACCTCGCCGAACGAAACGCTGCTTTTCATCCACAGCGGCGGCACGCCCTCACTCTTCGCCTATGGCGATAGCTTGCTTGAAGCTATGGCGCAACAAGGTGCCGTGGGGTAAAGCTTACGCCGATTATTTTTCGATAGCGGTGCGAGGACCTGGATGGTCGATGTAAATCTCTTTCGTGAGGGTATGGGGCACTTTGCGACCGGTGTCACGATTGTGACGGCCAATGACGGCCAAGGTGGTATGGCGGGCTTTACGGCCAATGCCTTTACCTCGTTGTCGCTTTCCCCGCCGGAGGTTTTGATCTGCCTTTCGCGCGGATTGCGCTCCTATCCGGTTTTGCGGACCGCTGGGCGTTTTGCCGTCCATGTCCTTGCAGAAGATCAAGGGGATGTCGCAAAGGTCTTTGCCCAGCGTGGCGCGGATAAAGCCGGTGTCGTCGGCTGGTCTCATAATAGCCGCAACGTACCCGTGCTGGACCACTATCTTGCCTGCATCGATTGCGATTTGGTGCGCGAGCACGATGGTAGTGATCATGTGATTGCCATTGGCCTGGTCCGTGGCCTTGAAATTCGCCGAAACGCTACTGGGCCACTTCTTTATTACCGCGGGAAAATCGGCGGGATTGAAATGAAAGAAACGATTTAGAGCACTTTCAGCGAAAGTGTGTGCGGTTTAGCGCCCGGAAAGTGCGTAACAATAAGAGCTTAGAGCGATTTTCATGATCGAGGGATCATTAAAAACGATCTAGTTGTCCATTTGGGCCTCGGCAAAGACCAGGTAGCGAAGCGGGCCATTGGTTGTCAACGCATCGAAGGGATAGCAGGTGACGAGCGTCAAGGCCGTGCGGCCATGGCTGGGTAGCAGGCGGGCTTCGCGCGTATCGATGATCGAGGTTTGTCGCACCTGATAGCTTTGCCAGCTTCCATCGGTTCTTTGAACGAGGATTTCAGTGTTTTCCCCTATGTCGCGGAGAAAAGAGAAGTGGGTGTCTCTGTGCCCACCGAGAACAGCGTGGCCGACTTCGCCGGGAAGCGCCGTCGATTCGACATGGCCGGGTCCAAAGGCCAGCGTCCGGCCGCTACCACCTTCCAAGACATAAAGATCGATGCCGTGCTCTGGGACCTTGAGGCGCGCGATCGGCCAGGTATCGGCCCAAGGCCAGGGCCGGACCTCTTCGTGCCCTGCGAGCGTTTCGCTCCATGCCTCTGCCACCAGGATTTGTGCCAGTACAGCCTTAGCCTTGATATAAAATCCGCCGCCCAGCTGCCAGAGCCCAAGCCCTAGCAACAAGACGGCGGCCAGTTTGAGAGAGAGGCTTTTATTGTTTTGCATGGACTTAGTCCTAGGCAACGCTCTGGGCGGGTGCGCGATTTCGATAAGAAAGCCAGAACAAGAAGATCGCACCGAGAAGAGAGAGGGTTCCCAACCCAATCATGAAGGGTGCGCCCGTTGCGCCTTTGGGCAGGGTGATGGCATCGCCTGAAATCTTGTGCATCAGGGACTGCGGCAAGGGTGTTAGTTCCATCGTCTGCCGCATTTCGCCAAAGACGTGGTTCCAGTCCCAGCCTGCTGGCAGATTTCTTTCAATCTCACTGCTTGTGAGTGCCTCGCTTGCAGGCCGTGCCGGTTTAACGTCGATGGCAACCAAGGAGGTATAGCGGGTCACGAGCTTGTGGGTGAGGGCGACCTTTAAGGCGCGAGCTTTCACGGCAGCCGGATCGTGTGCGGTGGGAAGCCCCGCCTCGATTTCCTCGATCTTCTCGCGCGCCCAGATTGAAGCCACACCAGGGGCGGGTTGGACATCCTCAAGTGATAGCGTGCGCTGCCAGGGGGCGCCGCCTTCTTTCCCTTCCAAGATGATCTCACCCTCCAGTGCCTCCAGTGCTGTTTCGCGAAGGCGCATGGCAAAAGTTACAGGCTCGCCCGCATAAAGGTCGGGAAGGCGCGAGGGATAGGTTTCCGCCTCCAGGTCTTCCAGGCCTGCCAAGGACAGGGAAAGGTCCGTGAGCGCCGGGTTCTCAAGCTTTTGGAAGAGAGCCTCCATGCGCTCGCCAACCTCATCAACCGCCCCGATGTAGGTGAATGTGCCGCGGCCGAACTCCGCTGCCTCGCGCATGAAATAGCTATTGGGGGCGGAGCCAATGCCGATAGTGAAGAGGCGGCGTTCTCCTAAATGCCTGGTGATGTGGCGCAGGAGTTGATCTTCATTGCCGACGGCGCCGTCG
>CAXMNO010000007.1:0-6730 GCA_964194655.1 uncultured Acidimicrobiia bacterium | reverse complement strand
ACGGCAGCCAACCCGTCGAGTGGACGACGACGCGCTTGAAGCGCCTGCACGATCTGCCACATTCGTGGGAAGAACAGCGGCGACTCTTGGAATTTGGCTAATCAACCGCCAACACGCCCTACTGGTCTCATTCAAAACATTGGACAGGGAAAGTGCCCATGAGAGACGCATGGCGTATTGCCCCGAGAATGCGTCGAACACCCTGTCTCCCCGCCAATCTATCGGGCGCAGCAAAGGCCTAACCCACGCAAGTCACGCGAGAAATCAACAAGGCCCCGAGAGAGGAAAAATATGCCGAGAGTGGGTGGTGGAGCCGAGGGGAATCGAACCCCTGACCTTCGCATTGCGAACGCGACGCTCTCCCATCTGAGCTACGGCCCCACGAAGACTGGAGCCAAGGGCTCCAGCGGTCGGGCGGAATATGAGGAGACTATAAGGCCCTGTCAAGCGCAAGAAGTGCTGACAAAGCGAATTCAATGACGCTTTTTCGGTGCTGGCTCTCGCCCCGCTTGTCTCACGAACGCGCGGTGTTTAGGGTAACGGCCCATCGCCTTTTGCGAACTCACAGCTAAGCCCTTTTCGGAGACGTCCGTATGGTCATTCTCGGCCCCTTGATTCAGGTTATCCATCTCGCGCTCCAGTTTTATCTATACCTTATCATTGCCTCTGCAATCATAAGCTGGCTCGTGGCCTTTAGCGTCATCAATACGCAAAATCAGTTCGTTCGCATGATTTTGGAGTTTCTGTGGCGCATAACAGAACCAGCGCTTAGACCGATTCGCCGCTTTATGCCCAACCTCGGCGGAATCGATATCTCGCCGATCATCTTAATTTTGATGATCTACTTCATTCAGCTTCTGTTGGCCCAGGCCCATACCTCCCTGGTTTATGGCTAGGGGGGCAATCAAGGAACATAGCAAGGGGGTTACCTTATCCGTTCGCTTACAGCCCGCTGCACGGAAAAGTGAAATTGTCGGCCTGCGGGAATTGGATGATACATCTAGCGTCCTTCTGGTGCGCGTAACCGCGCCACCGGAAAAAGGCAAAGCGAACACAGCACTCCTCAAGCTTCTCTCAAAGCACTTTGCGATTCCAAGGAAAGATTTGTCCTTGCTGCTAGGCGAGGTGGACCGACGCAAAGTCGTTTTGATCACGGGCGACAAGGATCGAGTGACCCAGGCGCTTTCGGAGAAGTTTGAACGGTTGGACTGGGTCTAACGTGCGGACGCAAAAGTTAATGGCCCGACGCGAAAGTTATTGGACTGGAGCGAAAGGGTGTGATTTAACGCCGGCTCTTCACCTGGGGTTCACTCATCCGCATTAGAAGACTTTGGGCCATTGAAGATATTAGCTTGGAATGAATTAAGGAGATTTATGGCATGACCGCCACGATCCTCGACGGCAAGGCCTTCGCCGCTGGACTGCGCGCGCGCATTTCTGAAAAAGTCAGTGAAATTAAAAATGATCACGGTTTTACGCCCGGTTTGGCTGTGGTTTTGGTGGGGGAGAATCCTGCAAGCGAGGTTTATGTTCGCAACAAAGGCAAACAGACCCTCGAATGCGGAATGGAATCCTTCGAGCATAAATTGCCCGATACCACGAGCCAGGAAGAGTTGCTGGCACTCGTCGAAGAGTTAAACGCGGATCCCAAGGTCAACGGTATTTTGGTTCAATTACCTTTGCCAAGTCAGATCGATGACCACGCGGTGATTAACGCTGTTGCACCTGAAAAGGATGTGGATGGCTTTCACGTCATTAATGCTGGGCGGCTGATGACGGGTGCAAAGGGGGCAAAAGCACCTCTCGTGCCCTGTACGCCGCTCGGCTGCCTTATGCTGCTGCGCGATCATCTAGGAGATCTCTCAGGATTGAATGCGGTCATCGTCGGGCGTTCCAACATTGTCGGAAAGCCCATGGGCCAATTGCTTTTAGGGGATAGCTGCACCGTTACCACAGCGCACAGCCGCACTCGTGACTTGCCCGACGTTTGCCGTAGTGCTGATATTCTCGTTGCCGCTGTTGGGCGGCCTGGGATGGTAAAGGGCGATTGGATCAAGCCGGGCGCAACGGTGATCGATGTCGGCATCAATCGTATCGAGGTCGAGGGACCGGACGGCCAAAAGAAAACAAAACTGGTCGGCGACGTCGCAACCGCTGAGGCGATGGAGGTGGCTGGTGCCATCACACCTGTGCCAGGCGGGGTCGGCCCAATGACAATTGCAGTTCTGCTCGCCAACACCCTAATGGCTGCATGCCGGCAAAAGGGACTGCCTGACCCCAATCTTTAAGCGCCCCAATCTTTAAGCGCCAAAATTTATCTGGGGGGAACCTACTGTTCGGCGCTATCGTCGCTTGCAGGCGGCAGGGCTTCCCCCTTTTCGGGCATGCGCAGGCGAATAATGCCCTTGACCGGCTTTCTGGGGTCTACGGGTTTTCCTTTACGCAAAACAGCGATCCGTCCTTGGCGGCCAAGGTGGATGGCTTGCTGTCGTACGGCGGGCAAATAGCGGCGCCAGAGATCGGGGCGATCTTTCGGCTTTGCTTTTTCTTCGGCAATGTTCCGGGCGATATCTTGTGGATCGAGTGACTTGCCTTTGGGCACCCTCTCCAAATGTCCGAGAATGGCTTCAGCCACCGGATCGTCGTCCTTTTGTTTATCTTCTTTGGCGCTCATTTCCCGCACTCTTTCCTTTGCCCTCAAAATTGGGCCTCCACCCTCGTAATCGGGCGGTCATGTCGATCCCGGGGTTCTAACGTGGGAGCCCTCGGGCGCCAAGGCCAATTCGCATTTCAGGTCTAATCCTTCCTCGTAGACTGGCCATCCTCGCCTACTAGACAGAATCCGCCGTGAGGCGCCATAGTGCGCCCCATGGCAGTTACCCATAATGAACTGATTGCAGCCGCTCTTTTATTTGTCGGTGGCCATTTTCTCCTATCCAGCCTCTTTTTAAGGCGGATCCTGGTCGCGCGCCTTGGGAAAAAGGTATTTCGCTTTTTCTACTCGGCTGTTGTGCTGATTGCTTTCCTTCTTTTAATCTATGCCTATGCCAACGCACCTTACCTGCCGCTTTGGCGTGCGCCGCTAATTCTGCACTGGGTACCGGTCCTCATAATGCCGTTTGCGACTTTTTTTCTTGTTGCGGGGCTCACCACACCAGGGGTCACAACAATCGGTGGGGAAGATTTGGCAGAAGCGCCGGAGCTGCCAGCGCATGGTATCTACTCCATCACACGCCACCCCGTTCTCTGGGCGATTGGTCTTTGGGCCCTTAGCCATATCGTCGTGCGCGGTGATTTTTCGTCGGTCTTCATGATGGGGGCGATCGCTTTTCTGGCCTTCGTCGGGATGATCCACATCGATTTCCGCCGTGAAGTCGAACTGGGGGCAGCTTGGGGCCCGACCCGCTTGACGACGAGCCGGATACCCCTTGCCGCGATCTTAGCTGGACGCTGTAAGCTTGATTGGGAAGGCATCGGCTTTTGGCGCCTTCTTGGTACAATCGCGCTATATGTTACGATGTTGTTCTTCCATCGCACCTTTATCGGATTGGACGCCTTGCCGCCGCTCTAAAAAATTATAGAGGCCGCGTCGAAAGGAAATCTATATGCCTTCCCATGCTGAAGTTGCTGCCAAGCTCTTGCGTGATGCCGCCGGATTCTTCCTGGCGGTTGGCGATCAAAACCCTGATGTTGCTGAAGAAATGAAAGTAAATGCAAAGACTTTTCAGACCATTGCAGGCCTTGTTGAGAGCGACCCGGAAGGCGACTGTCTTTTTGTCGATGTCGCGTAGCTGTGCTGCCTTTTTGATTTCGGCTGAGCGAAAGGCAGCGCAATTTTCTCCAAGACCGAGCACATCTAGATGCGCTATTGTGCCGCACTATGATTTCTGACCAAAAAACCGCATATCTCGCAAGCACGCCCGATAGCCATGATTACGTGCGCTTTTGGATCGATAATCGCTTCGATGGCATGGAATGCCTCTCAGCGCGCTATCGAAGTCATCGCTACGCGCCGCACATCCACGACACCTATGCAATCGGTGTCATTTTAAGTGGCGCGGAGGCCTTTCGTTACCGTGGTGGGGAACATGTGGCAACGCCCGGACAGGTCGTCTGCGTTAATCCCTTCGAGCCGCACGATGGCCGGCCGGTCGATGATGGCTTTGGCTACAAGATGCTCTATCCCTCGCGGGAACTTATAGGCGAACTTGCAAGCCAGATCGCCGAACGCCCCCTAGAGGCACCGATAATTCGCGAGGCTGTCATCGAAGACCCCCTGCTTGCCCGCGCCTTTACCTCCCTCCACCTGCTTATGGAAGATCAAGCGCCGCGCCTTCAGATCGATGTGCATTTTACCGACACACTATCCCTATTGCTTCGCCGTCATGCCGATTTTAACTGTCCTGCGCGCCAATTGGGCCGGGAATCACAGACAATCGCCAAGGCGCGCTCCTTCATTGATGACTGCTATATGGAGGACGTTAGCCTCGAAGACCTAGCCAACGTTACATCACTAAGCCGCTTCCATTTTTTGCGGGCTTTCCGTAAGGAAACCGGCACGACACCGCATGCCTACATCACGGCGCGCCGGATTTCGCGTGCCAAGGAGCTGTTGCAGAAAAAGACGTCGATCAGTCAAATCGCCCTTGAGTGTGGATTTTTCGACCAGAGCCATTTTTCACGCACCTTTAAGGCCTGGACCGGGGTCACACCGGCGTCTTACCGCAAGGGGAGCAATTTTTTGCAAGACGCGGCCTAGCTCCTCATGCATTTTCCTTCCCATGAAAACACATACGAAGTCCTTGGTGCTTGCAGATGCGCGATTGGGTGCGCTTGCGATCGCACCACTTGTTATCTCCGTTGCGGCTTACGGTCTGCTCTGGGGCGCGCTTGCGGCGGAAAAGGGTCTCACCACGCTTGAGACGTTTCTCATGAGCGCGATTGTTTTCGCCGGCGGCTCGCAGTTCGTCGTCCTCGATATTTGGTCCACGCCGGTGGCCGTTTGGACGTTGGGGGCGACGGCCTTTCTGGTCAACTTGCGCCACGTCCTGATGGGCGCTGCGCTTGCGCCTCATATTCAGAGTTGGTCGACGAAAAGGACCTATGGCGCGCTTTTCTTCATGACCGACGAAAATTGGGCGCTCGCCATGCGCCGGGCGAAAGACGGTGGCTTGTCAGTTGGCTACTACTTCGGCATGGCGGCGTTGCTTTATCCGACTTGGGTATTGGCCACGCCTTTGGGCAACATGCTTGGTGCTGGCTTGACGGACGCCAAGACCTGGGGGCTCGACTTCGCCTTTGCCGCTGTTTTCTTGGTCTTAATCACCGGCTTTTGGCACTCCCCACGAAGAAGCATTCCTCCCTGGGTTGCCAGTGCTGCTGCTGCTTTGCTGACTTATCAACTTGTGCCAGGGGCTTGGTATATCCTCGCAGGCGGCATCGCTGGGACTTTCGTGGGTTATCTCCAGGGCCAAGGCGCCGCGGATTGCGAGATCCAGGCATGACAGTCGATCCACAGATATTTGCAGCGATACTGGCTATGGCAGCCGCCACTTACGTGACGCGCTTAGCTGGCTATTGGTTAGTCAGGCGCATTAAGTTGGAAGGGCGCGTCGCAGCGGCCCTGGAGGCTGTGCCTGGTGCGATCTTGATCGCGCTTGTTGCGCCCACGGTCCTTGCCACCGGTCCCGCTGAGTCTCTCGCAGCTCTGGTCACGATTATTTTAGCGATAAGGCTTCCTACACTTGTGGCCGTCGTCGGGGGTGTAGCCGCAGTCGCTCTGCTCCGCTTCGTAATGTAACGCCCCTTTGATGCTACTTGCAGGCCGTATCTATCGCCTTGTGAGCCTTGGTGAAGCCGATCAGGGAATAGGTATCCTTTGTTGCCGTGCCGCGGATGGAGGTCCCCCTTAATGCCATTGATGTGCCCTTCACCATGGCCTGAACGATGGCCTTGTCCGTTTCGGTATCAGCGGCAAAGGCGCCGTTGGCATCAGTGAAGAGCTTCCATTTACGGTCACCGATCGTTAGCTCGGCGGTCGAATCCTTTTTGAAGGTATAACCGATGACGAAGCTAACTTCGTTGCGGGTGTTTTCTGCTGGGCGATGGGTCACGATGCCAAAAATATCGCCGCGACGCGTGTAGTTGCCCTCGTCCTTTTTAGGGATGGTCGCCATATAGCAGATGGTTTGGTTGTTTTCTTGATAGCGCCAGGCGCTCCAATCCCCGAAATCGCCGATACGCTCGGTCCCTTGCGCTGCGGCAGGCTGCGAGGGCAGGCTAAATGCCAATAGTACGACGAAAAGACTCCAGGTGAATGTACCCCAGGTAACACGAGAAAGCTGTGTCGACATAACCGTCCCCAAGATCTTTGACTGTGAATCTTCCTAGCCGACAATTACGGCTCGACTATGGCAAATACCATCGCTCGACGAATCGAACGATAGCCATGCCCCTTGTCCTATCGCAAAACTGAGGAAAAGAGAATCCCCTCAAAGCATATTCTAGGGTCTCTACTGATTTACCGCTATCGAAGGCACAAGTGCTCTGGCCAACTCGTCCGGTGCAGACTGTACCAGGGCGGCCATCAAGGCTAAGGAAATCGGCTCGCTTGGATCCAGTCTGATCTCCAACGACTTTGGATTGGCAGCGAAACTCCGCAAGCTGCGGTCAAAATCCCTAACGAGCGCAGGATCTCGTAAAATTTGCGCATAACCTGCAGCTTCAGCAA
>CAXMNO010000006.1:0-2352 GCA_964194655.1 uncultured Acidimicrobiia bacterium | reverse complement strand
GCGACGGAAGAATCTACGCCACCCGACAATCCGCAAACCACCCGTCTATCGCCGACCTGCGCGCGGATCTTCCCAACGGCCTCAGCGCGGAAATGTGCCATCGTCCAATCCCCATCGCAGCCTGCGACTTTATGGACGAAGTTCGCGAGCAGCTTGGCTCCATCGGGCGTATGCACGACTTCTGGGTGGAATTGAACGCCATAGATCGCGCGTTCCTCATTTGCGACCATCGCGAAAGGGGCACCGTCACTAATACCAACCGCTTGGAATCCATCGGGCAAGGCGACGACGCGATCACCATGGCTCATCCAGACTTGGTGCTTCTCGCCCTTCTGCCAAACGCCCTCGAAGAGTGTGCAGTCTGCTGTGATCTCAACAAAGGCACGGCCGAATTCCTGATGATCGGATTTATGGACTTCGCCCCCCAATTGGGCACAGAGGTCCTGTTGACCATAACAAATGCCAAGGATCGGAACGCCTAATTCGAAGACTTCACTGGGCGCACGCGGTGAATCCGTCCCCGTTACGGACGCAGGTCCACCTGAGAGGATGACGCCGCGCGGTGCAAAAGCGCGAATACGCTCGATACCCGCGTTGAAAGGGAAGATTTCGCAATAAACGCCGCTCTCGCGCACACGACGCGCGATAAGCTGGGTCACCTGCGAACCAAAATCAAGGATGAGAATACGCTCTGTCATGGCGCGCGAAATTAGAGCGAGATTCCCCCCAAGTCCAGACGTCATACACCCGGGAGAGCACAAAACGTAATTATGAGGTCATCCAGAGACTCTATTGGGACGAGATACCACCTCTTTTAGCCCCTGCGCGAACATCCCCCCAAAGGATGGCGTGGTTATCAGGCAAAGCTCTGCTATTGGGCATCGAGAGCCAAAGGCGGTAAAGAAGACGCCGTTTCCCGGTGGGCTGGTCATCCTCGTAAGCATCTCTGGCATGGTAAATGAGGTGATTATTAAGGATCTGGATGTCGCCGGGTTCCAGCGTCATTTCATAGCATAGCTCCCCCGCCAACGCGTGCAGCAGATCGAGCGCCTCCACTTGCGCGGAGGAAAGCTTTGGAGCAGCCGAATTCAACTGGGCGGCTTCGATGTAAGTACGCGAATAGTGGCTCGTAAAAGCATCACCACACCAAGCAAATATGGGCAAAGGATAAAAGGCTTCATTCTCGCGCGTTTCTTCGCCTAAACGGCTACGTGGGTAATCCTTAAAAAGCAGCTCCAAAAGATCCGGGCGCCGCTGCGCCATAGCATTGTGGATCGCCTTTATGCTGACAACCTTGCTCGCCCCGCCCGATTGGCCCTGGCTTATAGTCAAAAGGGCCACCGCATCGCAGCGGTCGGTATGAAAACGGAGCTTTCCGGTCGAGTGCACACGTGCGCGCGAAGAAAGGAAAGTCTCTCCCTCCTCGGTTTGGACCTGTCCGCGCCGCTCGGGCGTCCCAACCCCCTCATCGGTGATCTCAACCATGCGTTCACCGGAAACACTCTGGGACAAGGGGAAACCAAGATGAAGGCTAATGCCTTGGAATATCAGCTTCAAATCAGCAGCCGCGTAGCGTTCAACCGGAATGCCAGATAGCTTTATCAGGCCCCGCCCCTCCTCTAGCTCATCCGCAACGTCTTCGAGCAACAGCCTTAAGCTCGGCAAGGGAAAGTCGGATGGCTTTATGCCCCGCCAGGAAAGCCCTCTCGTCTTGGCAAAATTCAGCGCTTCGTCGATTTCTTGAAGATGCTGATAGCCAAGCGGCCTGACCCAATCCTTGTGCGCAACAAGGTCTTCACCCACCCAAACAGCAGATCCGGTAAGGATATTTCGTTTTGGCGAATTACTACCCACTTTTTGAGACCTCAATTTTTACAGCCCTGAATGGAGGTTACCCTCGCATCGCCTGAATTTCCGCTACTAATGTTTGCGCGAAATCGCCAAGCGCATCACTAAGAAGAGCAACAAGCGATTCATAGTCTTCAGGCGCGGCTCCCGAACGGCTGACGACTGCCCGCCCACCACTTAAGCGACGTTCGCCTTGCGGATCCAAAATCTCCCAGCGAGCGACTAAAACGACATCACCATCCAGCATCGCCTCAAAACGCAAGAATTCAATCGAAATAACGAGATCTACGTCGCGTGGAATCCGCCCAGGAACGATATAGACCTCGTCGCTTTCCAAGAGAAAGGAAAGGTTTTCCGCCAAGATACGTGGAATTGTGTCTTTGAGCGGCTCTGCCCAGCGGTCGAATTCCGCCGTTTCCAGCCGGTAGATGCTTTGGCGAACCACGATCTGAGGCCGATCCAAATAACCAGGAAAAGTCACCGGCCCAAGACCAATGGCCAAGG
>CAXMNO010000005.1:0-3030 GCA_964194655.1 uncultured Acidimicrobiia bacterium | reverse complement strand
TAACCTGGGCATTAATGATAGCCTTCGTTAACGTCGACCTTCCCGCGAAAGACCCAATAGGCGTAGGCTGTGTAGGCAAGGATCATCGGGATGAGGATTAGCGCGCCTACGAGTAAGAATAGCAGGCTCTCATCAGGGGCTGCTGCCTGCCAAATCGTAACGCTGGGCGGTACAATATAAGGATAAAAGCTGATGCCGATCCCCGCATAGCAAAGGGTGAAGAGACCGAGTGCCGCAAGAAATGGCTGGTAATCCCTCTTGCTATCAAGCCCACGGTAAAGCGCCCACATGCACAAGAGCACGAGTATCGGCACGATGATGCTGAAAAGCGCCGTGGGCCAAGCGAACCAGCGCTGTAAGAAGGCCGGGTTTAAGAGAGGTGTCGCCACGCTCATCACGCCAATTAGAATGAGAGTGCCAATAGCAGACCTCTTTGCATGGGCTCTCGCAATCTCCTGCAGCTCGCCCTCCGTCTTCATGACGAGCCAGGTCGCCCCAAGTAAGGAATAGCCGACAACAAGTGCGATGCCCGTTGCGATGCTAAAGGGGGTCAGCCAGTCCCACCAGCCACCAGCATAGGCGCGGCCGACCACTTCTATGCCCTGAACAAGGGCGCCCAGCGTGATCCCTTGGGCAAAGGCAGCCAGGAGAGATCCGCCGAAAAAGCCCCAATCCCAGAGGAATTTTCCGCGCTTCGTGCGCCAACGAAATTCAAAGGAAACGCCGCGAAAAATCAATCCGATTAGCATCGCAATCAAGGGCGCATAGAGTGCAGGCAAAATCGTCGCATAGGCCAGCGGGAATACGGCAAAAAGACCGCCGCCGCCAAGGACCAGCCAAGTCTCATTCCCATCCCAAACGGGCGCAACCGAGTTCATCGCAATGTCGCGGTCGCGCTCGGTCTTCAAAAGCGGGAACAGCACGCCAATGCCAAGATCAAATCCATCGAGCAACACATAGGCAAGAACGGCAAAGGCGATGATTGCAGCCCAGATGAAAGGAAGATCGAATTCCATCGCCTCACTCTCCTCGCTCGGAAATATGTATGACCCGGTCAGGATCTATCGCGGGCGCCGGTGTGATACCGGCGGTTCTGGTTGGGCCGATATCCTCATCTATTCCAACATCCGGCCTCATTGACATGAGGCGCAGTGTATAGAAGGTTCCGGTCCCGAAGACCGCAAAATAGACGAGTATAAAGGCTACCAGGGAGGCGCCCACGGCTGCTGCATCTAGCGGCGAAACGGACTGCGAAGTCCGCAGCAACCCTTGCACAGTCCAGGGTTGGCGTCCGACCTCAGTCGTTACCCATCCAGAGAGCACGGCCAGAAAGCCCGATGGTCCCATCACGAAGGCTGCGTAATGAAGAAGCCGTGCTTCAAAAAGCGAGCCGCGAAGCCTCATAATTCCGCTCCACAGCCCAACCGCGACCATTGCAAAGCCAATCCCTACCATGATCCTGAAGCTCCAGAACACGATTTCAGCCGGTGGCCGGTCTTCTTTAGGCCAGCTTTTGAGGCCGCGAACTTCGCCGTCCCATTCATGGGTCAAGATGACAGAACCAAGATTGGGGATTTCGATAGCGTAGCGGACTGTTTCCGCCTCATCGTCGGGAAGCCCGAAAAGAATCAAAGGCGCGCCACGCCGGGTCTCATAATGCCCTTCCATGGCCGCGATCTTTGCGGGCTGATGTTCGACGGTGTTTAGACCATGCAAGTCGCCCGCGATAACTTGAACAGGCGCAACAATCAGCGCCATCCACATCGCCATCGAGAACATGATCCTGGCACCGCGATCGCGTGGCTCTTTTAAGAGGTGCCAGGCCCCAACCCCACCGATGACAAAAGCAGTCGTTAGATAAGCGGCTAGCACCATATGGACGAGGCGATAGGGAAAGGAGGGGTTGAAAATTACGGCCCACCAATCGGCTGGAACAAATTGGCCGACCTCGTTAATCGCGTAACCTGCGGGCGTCTGCATCCAGGAATTCACCGAAAGGATCCAAAAGGCAGAGAAAAGTGTGCCGGCAGCCACCATCAAAGTCGCAAAGAAATGGAGCCTCCGCCCAACGCGGTCCAGCCCAAAGAGCATGACGCCAAGGAAGCCTGCCTCCAGGAAAAAAGCGGAGAGGACTTCATAGCCCATCAAAGGGCCCAGAACTGGACCCGTTTTATCGGCAAAAACACTCCAATTCGTGCCGAACTGATAGCTCATCACGATCCCAGAGACGACGCCCATGCCAAAGACGACGGCGAAGATTACTTTCCAGTAGTTGAAGACCTTAAGGTAGGCGTCATCGCGTGACCAAAGCCATAGGCCTTCCAGCACCGCGAGATAGCTCGCAAGCCCGATCGTAAAAGCTGGAAAGATGATATGCGCGGAAACTGTAAAAGCGAACTGAAGGCGCGCCAGCATAACGGCGTCCAAAATGTCGAACATTCCCCGGCCCTCTTCGAATGGTGAATTCTCTGGGAGTAACCAACGATTGCTATCGAAAACGTCCGAGCGAACCTTTTCGTTTCAAGTTTAAGTAGAGCAAGGTTTTGCTTATTTTGTCCAGGGCATTCGCGATACCGCCTCTAAACCTTTTTCACAGCAAAGAGATTGTGAGACTTTATTTCCCCAGATAGCTTACGACCATGGCAGAGAACGAAATCACTTTCCGGGCGGCACGCGAAGAAGATCTTCCAGCCTTAGTATCAATGCTGGCAAATGATGAACTTGGGCGGCACCGTGAAGATCCTTCGATACCGCTCATTCCTGAATACCTTGAAGCCTTTAAGGCCATTGCGGATAGTCCCCATCAACTCCTCGTCGTAGCAGACCTAAGCGGAGAGGTGGTTGGCACCCTTCAACTTTCCTTCATTCCTGGGCTCGCGCGCAAAGGTGCATGGCGGGGACAAATCGAGGCCGTGCGCATCGCTGAAACCGTGCGTGGCCTTGGTCTTGGAGAGCGGATGATCGAATGGGCTGTTGCCCAGTGCCGAGCGCACGGTTGTGTCTTGGTGCAGCTCACATCCGATAAAACCC
>CAXMNO010000004.1:0-2897 GCA_964194655.1 uncultured Acidimicrobiia bacterium | reverse complement strand
TATCGTGGCCTCAGATTCGGTTTAACGTGACGCGAAGGTTTCGTGCGATTCAATGGAGTGGCGGCATAGATGAAAATCGCAAGTATTGAGACTTTCACGGATGAATTCGTCTGCTTTGTGCGCGTAAAAACCGACGATGGGGAAGAAGGCTGGGGTCAGGTAGCACCCTATAATGCGGATATTACCGCCCAGATTGTCCATCGGCATGTGGTACCTCATGCGCTCGGCACGGATGCCCTGAACATCGATTATCTCGTGGATATCATTCCAGAGCGTGAGCACAAATTCCCAGGCTCCTACATAAACCGTGCACTCGGCGGCCTCGATACCGCACTTTGGGACTTGCGCGGAAAGCTGGAGGGTAAGCCGGTTTGCAAGCTGATTGGCGGAACGCCCGGGCGAATCCGGGCTTATGGCTCCTCCATGAAGCGCGATATTACACCGAATGCGGAGGCCGAGCGTTTGAAGAGACTTCGCGAGGAACTTGGCTTTGATGCCTTCAAGTTTCGCATTGCCGCTGAATGCGGGCGCGACGTTGACGAATGGCTGGGGCGCAGTGAGGAGATCATCCCAACTATGCGCCAAGCGATGGACAATGAGGTCGCGTTGCTCGTCGATGCCAATTCCGGCTTTTCGCCGGCGCGCGCGATTGAGGTGGGATACCTCCTACAGGACAATGGTATCTCCCACTATGAGGAGCCTTGTCCCTACTGGGAATTCGAGCAGACCAAGCAAGTCACCGATGCCTTGGAAATCGATGTGACCGGAGGCGAGCAAGACTGCCTCCTCCCCACCTGGCGCCGCATGATCGAAGAGCGCATTGTAAATATTATCCAGCCCGATGTCTGCTATCTGGGCGGCCTTACCCGCACCCTCCAGGTCGCAAAAATAGCTGAAGACGCAGGTCTTCCTTGCACGCCCCATTCAGCGAACCTTTCCATGGTGACGCTTTTTACTATGCACCTGCTGCGCGCCATTCCGAATGCAGGCAAGTACCTTGAATTCTCGATTGAGGGACCGGATTACTATCCCTGGCAAGATGGGCTCTTTGTTGAATCGCCTTATGCCATCACCGATGGTCATGTCCAGGTGAGCGATGCGCCCGGCTGGGGGGTGGAGGTTGCACCTCAGTGGCTCGAAAAGGCAAAGCACCATATCAGCGCAATAGGAGACTGAAGTGCAGCCTCAGTCCGCGCCTGTATCCGGGTTCCCGGGTCTCGCCTTACAAGGTCGACCTTCGAACAGGAGAAAACATCTGGTCGGCTGAGGGGAATTCGCTTTCTGGCTGCCCAACAGGGCTCGCTCTCTAAACTAAGGCTCGCCTCATCGAAGGCCTGTGCAATTTGGGGCAAAGGGCTATATAAGCCTCCGTGATTTATGCGCCTATGCCTGTCGGCTGGCTTTTGAAGAGGTATCGTTCGTATTGAAGACCCAAGGGAACAGGTTTTCCGTCGCCCCCATGATGGATTGGACGGATCGTCATGATCGCTACTTCTTGCGGCTGATCAGCCGGTACGCCTTGCTCTATACCGAAATGGTGACGACAGGTGCGATTCTGCATGGGGAGCGCGCGCGCTTTCTGGCATTTGATCCAGCCGAGCAGCCAATCGGCTTGCAGCTCGGCGGGTCGGAGCCTGAAGCCCTTAGCCAAGCCGCAAAGGCGGGAGAAAACTTCGGCTACCAAGAGATCAACTTGAATGTCGGCTGTCCCAGCGACAGGGTGCAGCGCGGGCGCTTTGGTGCCTGCTTGATGGAGGAACCCGAGCTGGTCGCAGATTGTATTTCTGCCATGCAAGATGGCGTCGCCATTCCCGTCACCGTGAAATGCCGCATTGGCGTCGATGATCGCGACAACTATGAGGATTTGGCAGAGTTTGTTGAATGTGTCGCCGCTCGCGGTTGCCGGACCTTCGTCATTCATGCGCGTAAAGCCTGGCTCTCCGGCCTTAGCCCCAAGGAAAACCGGGAAATTCCGCCACTCGATTACGCCCGCGTCTTCCGTTTGAAGCGCGATTTCCCGGATCTGGAGATCATCATCAACGGTGGCATTACAGATCTGGACCAGGCTGATGAACACCTAAGTGAGGGCGTCGATGGCGTCATGCTTGGGCGCGCTGCCTACCAAAATCCTTATATTCTGGCCGAGGTCGACCAAAGATTTTTCGGCGCGAAGGAAGAGGCGCCAAGCCGCGAAGAAGTGGCGCTCGCCTTCGCGGACTACGCTCGCGAACAGATGGATGAGGGCGTGCCTTTGAAATCGATGACGCGCCATATCTTGGGGCTTTTCAATGGCTTGCCGGGTGCGCGCGCTTGGCGGCGGCATCTCTCTGAAGAGGCACACAAGCCAGGTGCGAGTGCGGAAATCATCGCAGATGCGCTCGAGGAACGGCAAGCCGCTGCAACACCGCGCAGCAATTTCGAAGAGCGAGTCGCAATTTATTAAATCCTCGGGTTGTAATATTGTATAAATCTCAGATTAGGATTGGAGAAGGAAGCCACGCCTTGATCCCCCGTACTGAATCCTCGTTACGCAAAATGTCGATGGCATCGCCGGTGGTAGCGCTATCGTTGGCAGCTTTGCTTGCCATTTCGGGCGGTCCATTGGCTTTGGCCGACTGGACGGAGGATGCAAAGTTTTGCGCCACAATTCAGGCCGATCATCAACGCGCCATATCGTACTGCACCAAGGCAATCGAATCAGGCCAGTTGACTGAGGATGATCTGGCCGTGACCTATAACAACAGGGCCTTTGAGCTGACAGAGGCAGGCCGTTACGACGAGGCTCTGGCCGATATAGAAATGGCGTTGCGCTTGGATTCAGACTCAGCTGCGGCTTGGAATACACGCGGGCGCATTTTCCTCAATACCGAACGCCACCAAGAAGCGATAGCGGATTT
>CAXMNO010000003.1:0-4170 GCA_964194655.1 uncultured Acidimicrobiia bacterium | reverse complement strand
AATCCACGAGAAGATCTTAACGCCTGTGGGGACCGCGATGACCATCGTCGCCGCTGTGAAGTAGGCCCGCGTATCAACGGCGAGACCAACCGCATACATGTGGTGCGCCCAAACGATTAACCCAACGAAGCCAATCGCGATCATCGCATAAGCCATGCCGAGGTAGCCGAAAACCGGCTTACGGCTGAAGGTCGAGACGATCTGAGAGACGATGCCAAAGCCCGGCAAAATCATGATGTAGACCTCGGGGTGCCCGAAGAACCAGAAGAGATGCTGGAACAGAATCGGATCGCCACCACCGGCAGGCTCGAAGAAGGACGTGCCGAAGTTCCGGTCGGTCAAAAGCATGGTGATCGCACCACCTAGAACCGGCAGCGACAAGAGCAGCAAAAAGGCCGTCACCAACATCGACCAAACGAAAAGAGGCATCTTGTGCAGGGTCATACCAGGAGCCCGCATATTGAAAATCGTCGTGATGAAATTAATCGCACCTAGAATTGAGGACGCACCAGCCAAATGAAGCGCAAAAATCGCCATATCGACCGCTGGCCCCTGATGCCCGGTTAACCCGGAAAGCGGCGGATAAATCGTCCAGCCGGTACCGGCACCACCGCCCAAAAAGGCGGAAAGAACGAGCAACAAGAAGGCAGGCACAATCAGCCAGAATGAAATGTTGTTCATTCGTGGGAAGGCCATATCCGGTGCGCCAATCATCAAGGGCACGAACCAGTTACCAAAGCCGCCGATCAAGGCAGGCATGACCATGAAAAAGACCATGATGAGGCCGTGCGCCGTGATCACCACGTTCCAGAAATGCCCATCGGGATTGGCATCAGTGCCGAAAACCGCCAAATCAATACCGGCGGTCTGGAGCTCGGCGCGCATCAGGAAAGAAAAGAAGCCGCCGACAATACCTGCAAAGATCGCGAAGACTAGATAGAGGGTGCCGATATCCTTGTGGTTCGTCGAACAGAACCAGCGGGTAAAGACCCCGGGCTTATGATCGTGATGATCGTCGTGGGTTACGCTAGACATCCTTACCCCCTTATTGCGCAGCAACGGCGGCATTCGCCACCGAGACACGATTCTCCGGCGAATCTAGGCGCGCATACTCGTTTTGCGCCCACGCGACCCACTCAGCATATTCTTCCTTGCTCACCATTCGGACCTTGATGGGCATGAAGGAATGCCCAACCCCACAAAGCTCCGAGCACTGACCATAGAAAATTTCCCCTGCGAACTCGGCTGGAACCTTCATCCAGGTTTCATTGATACGCCCCGGCACGCCATCGAGCTTCACGCCGAAAGCCGGAACCGCGAAGTTGTGGAGAACATCGCCCGCTGTCACCAAGATCCGGATCGTGGTTTCGACCGGCAGGACGACTTCAACATCGGTTTCCAGCAGATACCGATGCTCAAGGCCTTCAGGGATATCTGCTTTAGCCGTCATGGTGGCATCGAAGGTGAAGTTGCCATGGTCAGGATACTCGTAGGTCCAGTACCACTGCTTGCCGATGGCCTTGATGGTCATTTCGACGTCTTCCGCCGGCGCGCGGTCTTGGAAATAGAGCAGCTTCAGCGAGGGGATGGCGAGGGCCAGCAAAATCACGACCGGGACAACCGTCCATGCAACCTCGATCAGCGTATTATGGGTCGTCTTAGACGGGTTGGGATTGGCCTTTTCGCGAAAGCGCACCATGACGTAGATCATCAGCACCATGACGAAAACGGTAATCACCGTAATCAACCACAAGAGAATATTGTGGAATTCGGCGATTCGCTCCATCGTCAGTGTTGCCGGCGGTTGAAATCCGATCGCGTTGGGCTCAGGCCCTCCTGCGAAAGCCGCCCCGATAGAAGACATCGCGCCAAGTAGAATAGTTAGCACAAGTGCCAAGCGTGTGAAGAAGGTCATGCTACAAAGCTTCCCGTTTCTCGCGGAACCCGCCTAAGAGACATAAATCCTCTTTAAGCTGAGCAAACGGCACTTTGGCCGCTATCCGCAAAAGCCCCCAGAAATTTTCGCGAAACCTATACCAAGGTCTTGGGCGCCTCAAGTGTGTAAATAAGGAAATTCATTCGATTTTCAGACACCCACGAGCGAAGTATAGAGCCCTTGGCCTCGCATGCGCGGGTTCTTGCGACATTATGACGCAGCGTATTGATCCTCTCATCACCTGGGTACATCCCTTGCTCTCGGAGATTCGCTTGGCGAAATGAGGCTGTGGATAGCTACGGTCTTTGCCTTTGCTGCCCAAGCCCTTACATTGGGCCTGAATTGGAGATACGAAATGCCGCAAAGCACCACGTTAAACAGCCTTTTCTTCGAGCGAACGGGCCTCGACCAAACACGCCTGCAGGGCATCGTCGACGAATCCTTGAAAGATGCCGACGATGGCGAGCTCTATTTGGAGTACTGCCAGAGCGAAGGCCTTGTCTTCGACGACGGACGCTTGAAGAACGCATCGTACGACACAGCCCAGGGCTTTGGACTTCGCGCCGTGGCAGGCGAAGCTGCGGGTTACGCCCATGCGTCTGAACTTTCAGAGGAAGCGGTGAGACGCGCGGCTGAGACGGTGCGCGCAGTTCAATCTGGCCATAGTGGCAAGATGGACTTGGCGCCTCTGCCGACGAACCGGATTCTTTATGAAGATATAAACCCGCTTAACGGTGTCGCGTTTGAAAAGAAAGTGACACTCCTATCGGAGATTGATGCCTTTGCCCGCGCGCGCGATCCACGCATCGTGCAGGTTACCGCCTCGATTTCGGGCGAGTGGCAGGCCATCATGATCATGCGCAGCGGTGGCGAGGGTGCAACGGATATCCGCCCCCTGGTCCGGCTTAACGTCTCAGTTGTCGTTTCCGAAAACGGGCGCATGGAGACGGGTTCTTTCGGTGGGGGCGGGCGCTTTGCATACGATTCGCTCATCGAACCGGAATACTGGCAAGCCGGGGTGGATGAGGCGCTGAGACGTGCGCTCGTCAATCTCGGCTCCGTCCCGGCACCGGCAGGCGAAATGCAGGTCGTGCTGGGCCCTGGATGGCCAGGCATCTTGCTGCATGAAGCCGTCGGCCATGGGTTGGAGGGCGACTTCAATCGTAAAAAGACCTCGGCATTTTCCGGGCTGATTGGGGAACAGGTTGCCTCCAAAGGCGTTACGATCGTCGATGACGGCACAATTACTGACCGTAGAGGGTCCTTGACCATTGATGATGAAGGCACGCCCAGTCAGTCGACTACCCTTATCGAGGACGGAATTCTCGTCGGCTATATGCAAGACCGCCAGAACGCCCGCCTTATGGGCATGAAGCCCACCGGCAACGGCAGGCGGCAGTCTTACGCCCATATTCCCATGCCGCGCATGACCAATACCTATATGTTGGCTGGGACTCACAGTCCTGAAGAAATTATGGCGAAGGCGAAAAACGGTCTTTACGCCGTGAATTTCGGTGGCGGCCAGGTCGATATTACGTCGGGCAAGTTCGTCTTCTCCTGCACGGAGGCCTATCTCATCGAGAACGGGAAGCTTGGCCCAGCCGTCAAGGGCGCGACCTTGATCGGCAGCGGACCTGAGGCCATGAAAAAGATTTCCATGGTTGGCAATGACATGCAGCTGGACAATGGTATTGGCACCTGTGGCAAGGATGGCCAAGGCGTCCCGGTTGGTGTGGGGCAACCCAGCCTTTTGATTGATGGCCTCACCGTCGGCGGCACCGCAGCTTAAAAGCATCCGGGCTTTCGCTAAGGGAAATACAAAATGTCACGTCTTCTTATTTCGGGGCTTTTGCTTTCCCTCCTAACTTTGGGCGCTTGCTCGCCGGAGGTGGGAAGCGAAGAGTGGTGCAATAACCTAAAAGAAAAGCCGAAAGGCGACTGGACCGCCAACGAGGCGGCTGATTTTGCGAAGCACTGCATCTTTTAGTTCGTTGCTTTTCGAGGGAATGACCGCCCAGACCCCTTCTTCCAGCTCCCATTTTGACCCAGCCACCGCGCAGTGACCTTTAACGCACGCATTCGCGGGCCAAAAGGAACCGGCAAGCACCATCGGTAAGCTCAAGACTATTTGCTCTGACAACATCAAGTAGAGTACATTATTTTAAGTAGTAGGTTCCGGCTCTCATGTAGTCGGCGGTTAGTATGCGCGCTGGGCTATGAGGAAGTCGCGACCG
>CAXMNO010000002.1:0-2337 GCA_964194655.1 uncultured Acidimicrobiia bacterium | reverse complement strand
GAGGAAGCCGCCCGGCAGTACCTGGAACGGGTGAAAATTCCCGAACAGGCGCTAAAATTCCCAGGCCAGCTTTCTGGTGGTCAGCAACAGCGCGTGGCTATCGCCAGGTCTTTGTGCATGAATCCCCGGATTATGCTTTTTGACGAGCCGACGTCTGCTCTTGATCCGGAGATGATTGCTGAGGTGCTGGATGTCATGGTGAGTCTTGCCGAATCCGGCATGACCATGCTTTGTGTCACCCACGAGATGGGCTTCGCGCGCAGGGTGGCCAACCGTGTGATCTTCATGGATGAAGGTCAGATTATTGAAGAGAACGAGCCTGAAGAATTTTTCAATAATCCTAAATCGGATCGCACCAAGCTTTTCTTGAGCCAAATATTGGCACACTAGCCGAAATTTGGCTTGAATATTTAAAGGGCGCCTCTTTTGGGGCGCTTTTTTCTTTATTCACTATTCCCCGATTAGGGGTCAAAAGCTGAATAAACCACTTCGCCCGGTGTTTAGGCTTCACTCTCTATAGGCGTCTCACCGGGAAGACCCCATTCCGCCCAAGAACCATCGTAAAGCGCGACGTCACGGTGTCCGATCAAGGTAAGGCCCAATGCGAGGATGGCTGCGGTAATACCTGATCCGCAGGTTGTGACGACTGGCTGTGCTAGGTCTATTCCCGCAACGGTGAAAAGGTCTTTCAACTCCGCAGCCGGACGCATGGCGCGCGTTTCGCTATGCATCAGTTGCTGATAGGGGAGATTGAGCGAGCCTGGAATATGCCCTTGGCGTAAACCTGCGCGAGGTTCGGGGGCTTGACCCAAGAAATGCCCAGCAGGCCGCGCATCGAGCACCTGATCGCGTGCGCTTTGCAGGTTCGAGGTCATCTGATCTTTATCGCGCAGTGTGAAGCTGTTGACGCGGGCGGTGAAATGGCGTTCGCCCGGCTGGGCTGGGCCGCTCTCAATCTCGCGGCCTTCGTCCATCCATTTGGGCAATCCACCGTCCAGCACCGCCACATCTTCATGACCGAAATGGCGGAACGTCCACCAGACCCTGGGTGCGCTCCAGACCCCCTTTTGATCGTAGATCACAAATCGCAATCCGTCGCCGAGACCAAGTTTTCGGACACGTGAGGAAAATTTTTGTGGCGAGGGCAGCATATGCGGCAACGCGCTATCGCTATCGGCAATATCATCGATGTCGAAGAATACGCTGCCAGGGATGTGGTGCAGCTCGAATTCTTGGCGCGGATCGAGCCCTTCGCCGGGCATATAGTAGCTGGCATCGACAATACGCAGATCCGGCGCGTCAATATGGTCCGCCAGCCATTCAGTGCTGACCAGAGGATTGCTCTTGAAATCGTCTGACATCGGCTATTGGACCTCACTCATGCTGTTCGAAATCCTATTCATCGAAGAGGATGTTGACCCGGCGGTTTTGCCGACCTTTGTTTTCGATCTTGCCAATACGCACACGCCCAATCTCACCAGTCCGCTGGACGTGCGTGCCGCCGCAAGGCTGAAGGTCGACGTCGGCTATTTCTAGCAACCTAATACGCCCCCCGCTGCGTGGCGGCTGGACGGACATGGTGCGGACAAGATCCGGCTGGGCGTCCAGTTCGGCATCGGTAATCCAAATTGCACCGACGGCGTGGTCTTCCGAAATCAGCCTGTTGAGCTCGTTGCTCAGATGCTCTTTATCAAGCTGCGTATCTGGCAGATTGAAATCGATCCTGCTCTTTGGATCACCGACTTGTCCTCCGGTCACATCGCCTTCAACGAGAGAGCAAAGCAGATGCATACAGGTATGCATCCGCATGAGGCGATGGCGTCGATCCCAATCGATACGCGCCGTGATGCGCGAGCCGAGCGAGGGTACAGCTGCATCTTCGCCAAGCAGGTGCACCACGTCTTCATGGTTTTCACCCTTTAGCGTGTCGAGGACAGTGAACGTTTGGCCGTCCTCGCCTATCAACTCGCCTTTGTCGCCGGGTTGCCCGCCACCCGTGGGATAGAAAATTGTGCGATTTAGACGAACAGCAGCGCCATCAACCTGGGTAACGACGGCATCGCATTCCTTAGCGTAAGCGTCTTCCCTAAAGATGAGTTCCATTTTCGGGGATACTCCTTTTAGCTAGGCGTCCCTTGCCCCTTAGGTAAGCCAGGGGGGCAGGGGTAGTTTCATTTTCCGCAAAAATTCCGGGTTGTAGGCCTTGCTCTGATAACGATGCCCTCCATCACATAGAAGGGTGACAATCGTGTGACCGGGCCCTAGCTCCTTTGCCAATCGGATCGCACCAGCAACATTGATGCCGGTTGAGGGTCCAAGGCAAAAACCTTCGTGTTC
>CAXMNO010000001.1:0-3586 GCA_964194655.1 uncultured Acidimicrobiia bacterium | reverse complement strand
CTATTCAGCTAGAAATAGAACCCCTGACACGTGAAGCTTTTGCGCCCTTTGGTGATGTGATTGCGTGCGATGAGGCAGCTAAGCACTTTGCGATCAATGAAGGCACAACCGAGCGGTTTCATGACCTGGCCCGCGTGGATGTGAATGATGGGGAGGGAAGAGCGCTTATCAATATCTTTCGCGCGCAGCCGCGCCAACTCCCTATGACCCTGACCATGATGGAGCGCCATCCGCTTTCCAGCCAAGCCTTCATTCCCCTTTCAAAACGGCCCTATCTGGTCGTCGTTGCCCCGCCGGGGGAGGGTATCGAGACAAACGAGCTTAAAGCCTTTCTCGTGGAAGGTGGTGTGGGTGTAAATTACGCACGCGGTGTGTGGCATTATCCGCTTTTGGCTTTGGATAAGGTTTCGGATTTCCTGGTGGTGGACCGTGGTGGTCCTGGTGAAAACTGCGACCTTTTCGACTTGAAGGAGCCAGCCGTCCTCGACCTTTTGTGATCGCTTGGCATCGCAGGCAGCGAGGTCTATAAGGCAGGCGCGTCTTATATTCGTGAGGATAATCATGACCCCAGATTCTTCGGCCGCCCAACAATCGTTTGAGTCCACGACTGCTGTGAGCGCGCATAACTTGCTGCGCCACGACTGGACGCGCGAAGAGGCCGAAGCACTCTATAACGCGCCTTTTAATGATTTGCTTTTCCAGGCACACAGCGTTCACCGGCAATTCTTCGATCCCAATCAGGTCCAGAAAAGCAGGCTTTTGAACATCAAAACCGGCGGCTGTCCTGAGGATTGCGCCTATTGCAGTCAATCATCGCATTACAATACCGGGCTTGGGGCCTCCAAGCTGATGGATATCGATAAGGTTGTTGAGGAAGCGAAAGCCGCTAAGGCAGTAGGTGCGACACGCTATTGCATGGGGGCGGCTTGGCGGAGCCCCAAGGGGCGCGACATGGATGCGCTTTGTGAGATGGTCGGGCGCGTGAAGGATTTGGGGCTCGAGACCTGCATGACCCTTGGCATGTTGAGTGACGACGACGTGACGTCACTAAAAGACGCAGGCCTCGACTACTACAATCACAACATCGATACGTCCGAGCGTTACTACGAGAAGATCATCACCACGCGCAGCTTTGCTGAACGGATCGAGACGCTGGAGAAGGTCCGGGCTGCTGGTATGAAGGTCTGCTGCGGTGGCATCGTCGGCATGGGGGAGGAGAATATCGACCGCATCGATATGCTTTTGACCCTCACCAATCTGCCAGCCCATCCGGAATCGGTTCCGATCAATATGCTGGTCCCCATCCCTGGAACACCTTTGGGCCATGTGCCGAAATTGGACCCGATCGAATTTGTGCGCACCATTGCAACGGCGCGCATTCTTATGCCGCAATCTTTCGTGCGCTTGTCAGCGGGTCGTGGCGATATGAGTGAAGAGATGCAGGCCCTTTGTTTCTTTGCCGGTGCTAACTCCGTCTTTGTCGGCGACAAGCTCCTGACCACGGAAAATACCGAAGGTGATGACGATGAAGCGCTTTTCGCCAAGCTGGGCCTGCAAGACTTACCGTTGCCGCAAAGCGCCGCGCTCAGCGGAGAAGCAGGAAAGTAGCGGGGCCAATGCCGCTTGAGAAATACAAGGCGGATCTGGCAGAGCTCAAGGCACGCGACCGGCTTCGCAGTTTAAGCGGTGAAAGCGGTCTCGATTTCTCATCCAACGACTATCTAGCCTTAAGCCGCGCGCCTTCTATCAGGCGTGCGCTCGAAGAGGCGCTGGCCGAGGGGATTGCCATAGGCTCCGGCGGGTCACGCCTTTTACGTGGCAATCATCCAGCGCATGAGGAGCTTGAGAGCAAGGCCGCTGCTTTTTTTGGGGCCGAGCGCACGCTTTATTTCACCAGCGGTTATGCGGCAAATTTCACCATCCTCTCAGCCCTGCCAAAGCGCGGTGACTTGGTCATTTTCGATGAATTGCTGCATGCCAGTTCGCGTGAAGGGATACACAGTGGCCTCGCCAAGCGCTGCAAGGTTCCACATAACGACTTGGAAGCCTTCGATGATGCGCTTCGCAAATGGCACGCGGCTGGTGGCAAAGGCCAGCCTTGGATGGCCGTTGAAAGCCTCTATTCCATGGATGGCGACTTCGCACCGATTGCGGGTTTGGTTGAGCTGGCTGATCGTTATGACGCCATGTTGGTGGTGGATGAGGCACATGCGACCGGCGTGCATGGACCGCTCGGGCGTGGTTTAACCGCACCTTATGAGGGCCGCGACAACCTGATCGTCGTTCATACTTGCGGCAAAGCGTTGGGGGCAACGGGCGGGCTTGTTTGTGCATCGAAAACGCTTATCGATTACATCATCAATCGCGGACGCCCTTTCATTTACACAACCGCACCTTCGCCCCTGATGGCCTTGGCGGTGAGCGAAGCCCTTAGCCTATTGGAGCGCGAGCCGGAACGGCGCGAAGCCCTGACACGGCTCATCGATTTCGCGAATTCTCAACTGACTGCGAAAACGGGCTTCCCAGGAAGTGGCAGTCAGATCATCCCCGTCGTCCTTGGCCCGGACGGCAAGGCGCTTCAAGTCGCCAATTTCCTGCAGGAACGCGGTTTTGATATTCGCGCTGCCCGCCCGCCGACGGTGCCGGAGGGAACGGCGCGTCTGCGGATCGCCATCACCTTGAACAACGATGAGACGCAGGTGAGCCAGATGCTGGACACGCTCGTTGAAGCTTTGGCGGAGAGCGAAGCCCAGGCGGAGGTAGCACTTTGACTGCGGGCTTTATCGTTAGCGGCACCGATACGGAAATCGGCAAGACCGTCTTTTCGGCCATGCTAACGCTTGCCTTGGGCGCCACATACTGGAAGCCCGTGCAGGCAGGGCTGGAAGAGGGCACGGATAGAGAGACAGTCCAACGATTGACGGGGCTTCCAGTTGCGCATTTTCCAGAAGAAGGCTACCGCCTGAACACACCAGCCTCGCCCCATCTTTCAGCCGAGCTTGACGGCGTTGGGATAGATGTCGATGCGCTTCAGCCTCCGGCGGTGGAAGGGCCGCTCGTGATCGAAGGGGCGGGTGGGCTTTTAGTTCCGCTAACGAGACGTTTTTTGACTATCGACATTTTTAAGCGCTGGGATTTGCCAGTGATCTTGTGTGCGCGGACAGCCCTTGGGACGATCAATCACAGCCTTTTATCGGTGGAAGCTTTAAGAGCCAGGGAAATAGAGATCCACGGCATCGCCTTTATCGGGGACGAAAACGCTGACAGCGAGCGCACAATCATCGAGTTTAGCGGCGTGCGTCGGTTAGGACGCCTTCCTCGGTTAGAGGTTTTAAATAGTGATACTTTAGCGACTGCCTTTGCAGAGAATTTTGATTTGAAGGATTTCGTTACGCCATGACAACGAACAGTTCACCCATCTGGCACCCCTTTACGCAGCACGCCATTCTCCAGGAAGTCCCAAAGATTGAACGGGGCGAGGGGGCTTATATCTATGATGTAAATGGCCGGCGGATTATCGATGCCATTTCGTCTTGGTGGGTGATTACCCATGGCCATTGCCATCCTTATATCGGGGCTGCAATTC